>JAYTNH010000030.1:0-3246 GCA_043748395.1 Ilumatobacteraceae bacterium
AACGTCTTGTGCAGGTTGAGGTGGCTGACATCGGCTCCGAAAGCGCCCGGCTGAGCAAGCCCGACCAGGGCGTTGAGGTTCGCCCCATCGACGTACACCTGGCCCCCGTGGCGGTGCACCACCTCGCACAGTCGACCGATCTCGGCCTCGAACACACCGTGCGTGGATGGGTAGGTGATCATCGCTGCCCCGAGCGTCGAGCCGGCAGCCGCGGCCTTCAGCTCGAGGTCGCCGAGGTCGACATTGCCGCGCTCGTCGCACGCGACCACCACCACCTTCATGCCAGCCATTACGGCGCTGGCGGCGTTGGTGCCATGCGCGCTCGACGGGATGAGGCACACGGTGCGATCGGATTCGCCCCGACTGCGGTGATACGCGCGAATGGCCAGGAGCCCGGCGAACTCGCCCTGGCTACCGGCGTTGGGTTGCAGGCTCACCGCGGCATACCCGGTGATGGCAACCAGCATGTGTTCGAGTTGAGCAATCATGGCGCGATACCCGATGGTTTCGTCGTCGGGCGCGAAGGGGTGCACATCCGCGAACTCGGTCCAGGTGACCGGCAACATCTCGACCGTGGCATTGAGCTTCATCGTGCACGAGCCGAGGGGGATCATCGTTCGGTCGAGTGCTAGGTCTTTGTCGGCCAGCCGGCGCAGGTACCGAAGCATCTCGTGCTCGCTGTGCAACCGATGAAAGACCGACTGCGTCAGCACCTTGTCGGTGCGACGGTCGGGCAATCCGTCGGGCGCGTCGAGGTCGGGCGGCGCGTGTACGCCGATGGCGGCGAGCGCCGACGTGATAGTGGCGAGTGTGGTGGTCTCGTCCATGCTGATGCCAACGGTTTGCGCGTCGATGAGCCGTAGGTCGATGCCGGCGGCGGCGGCTGAGGTCACCGCTGCAGCGCCGTCGGTACGCACGGCAATCGTGTCGAACCACGAGTCGTTCACGACTTCGAGACCGGCGTCTCGAACGGCCTGGGCAGCGATGGACGCCAGACGGTGGACGCGCTCGGCGATGCGGCGCAGACCGTCTGGCCCATGCCACGAGGCATAGAAGCCGGCCATGTTCGCGAGCAACACCTGCGCAGTGCAGATGTTCGAGGTTGCCTTCTCGCGGCGGATGTGCTGCTCGCGTGTTTGGAGCGCCAATCGCAACGCTGGCCGACCCTCGGTGTCGGTGCTCACACCCACCACGCGGCCTGGTAGCGCCCTGGCCGCGGCTTCGCTAGAAGCGATGAATGCGGCATGCGGGCCGCCGAAGCCCATGGGTACACCGAAGCGTTGTGCCGAGCCGATGGCGATGTCGGCGCCGAGTTGAGCAGGCGGGGTCGTGAGCACGCAGGCCAGTAGGTCGGTGGCGACCACGGCGATGCCGCCCACGCCGTGCACTCGCTCGATTGCGGCCCGCCAATCGGGGACGCCACCGCTCGACGTGGGCAGGCTGAACAGCGCACCGAAGCACCCTGCGTCGACGAGGTCGGTGTCGCCAACGCACAGCTCGATGCCCACGGGTTCGGCGCGGGTGTGCAAGACGGCAATCGTCTGGGGGTGAGTGTCGTGGTGCACGACGAAGCGATCGCTCGACGACTTCGACAAGCGCCGGGCCATGGTCATCGCTTCGGCCGCGGCGGTCGCTTCGTCGAGCAGCGATGCGTTGGCCAGATCGAACCCGGTCAACTCGCTGACCATCGTCTGGAAGTTGAGCAGCGCTTCGAGTCGACCTTGGCTGATCTCGGGTTGGTACGGCGTGTAGGCGGTGTACCACGCGGGGTTCTCGAGCACGTTGCGGGCGATCACCGGGGGAGTGATGGTGCCGCTGTAACCCATGCCGATCATGCTCACCCGAGGGCGATTCTGATCGGCGAGCGCGCGCAGTTCGCCGAGCACGTCGGCGACCGATCGCGGTGCAGGCAACTGCAGGTCGCCATCCATGCGAATGCTGGCTGGAACCGTTTGGGCCAACAACTCATCGATGGTGTCGACGCCGAGTACGCCGAGCATGTGGTGGCGGTCGGCGCCATCGGGACCGATGTGGCGACCGACGAAGTCATCGGTGCCGAACAAGTCGTCAAGCGTGGGTCGATCGGTCATGGGAAAGCCTCCGGGTACTCGCGCGGGTAACAGCTTCCCCCGCTGTCGGTGATACCTGAGAGCTTCTCCGCGTGCGCGGATTTCCCCGTCGGTGAGCCGTTCCGAAGGACGGCTGCTTTCCAGCGTTGCCTCCCCGGTCGGTCCGTGGGCCTGAGAGATTCCGGGGAGGTTGCTCCTTCGGCGCTCCCAAGCTGGCTGCTTGGGAAGCTCTCCCGATCGGGTATATCGGCAGTGCTCAGGTTAGTGGCGCTGGCTGCGCGCGACGCGCATCGGTCTACGATCGGCCGTCGTGACCGACACTCTTGCATCGCAGTTCCTGCTCGATCCCGATGTTGTCTTCCTCAACCACGGCTCGTTCGGGGCCACACCGCAGCCTGTCTTCGCCGAGTACCAGCGTTTGCAACTGCAGATGGAGCGTCAACCGGTGCTGTGGCTCGGACGCTTGGCCGACGAATTGCTGGGGGCTGCGCGAAAGGTGCGATGTCGACATCCTCAAGCGGCGGCTGTACGACGACTACCGGGTGGAAGCTCCCGTGCACCGTTGGCGTGACCAGCCGTTCATTCGGGTGAGCTGCGCTGCGTACAACACCGAAGCGCACATCGACGCACTGCTGTCGGCACTCGGCGAGTTGCTCCACACTGGCTAACGTCGGGCCGATGGGTATGCCGCGCGACCTCGGGGTGATCGATCTGATGATGGGAATCCCCGAACCCGGACATCGCGATCAGTGGTACTCGTTCTTGCGCCCGAACCTTCGCGACGAGGCCAGCCGCACGATGGCCATGCCGGCGCAGTACATGTTCAAGGACATCCCCGCCGATCCATCGGCTGCCGACATGATCGAGTGGACGCTCGACCAGATGGATGGGCACGGCATCGACCAAGCCCTCATCGGGGTATCGCTCGACGGCGGCATTCAGAACGACGCCATCGCACGCCATCCCGATCGGTTCTTCGGCTGCCTGCACGTCGACCCGAACGGTGGCATGGAGGTAGTTCGCGCCATTGCTCGCGCCCACGACGAGTTCGGCATTCGTGGCGTGTCGCTGTTCCCGTCAGGATGCAATCCTCCGATTCCGATCAACGACAAGCGCATGTACCCGGTGTACGCAAAGTGCGTCGAACTCGGCCTGCCGGTTTTGTGTTGCGTCGGAG
>JAYTNH010000031.1:0-2708 GCA_043748395.1 Ilumatobacteraceae bacterium
CTCTTGTCGAGCGGCTTCACCTGGCACTCACGCAGGGTCACCGTGAATCTGGCACCGAGCTCGCAACGCAAGGGCGGCTCGGGCCTCGATCTTGCCATCGCGATCGGGTACCTGGTGGCGGTCGGTGACGTGTCGGCCGACGCTGTTACCGGGCATGGTTTCGTTGGCGAACTCGGGCTCGACGGCACCCTGCGTCCCGTGGCTGGCGTGGCACCGATGATTGCGGCGCTGGCCGGTCACAAGCCGGTGGTATCGGCGCAGTCGTATCGCGACGCACGCGCGATATCAGACAGCGAGGTGTGCACCGGAGCCACACTGCGCGACGTGGTCGACTGCCTCACTGGCGAGGCACCGTGGCCACCAGCGCCTGACGAGCCCGACGACGACGCCACTGCTGACCTGGCCGATCTTGCCGATGTCCGCGGTCAAGCGTCGGCCCGACTCGCGCTCGAGATCGCAGCCGCCGGCGGCCATCATCTGCTGCTGGTGGGGCCGCCCGGCTCGGGCAAGACGATGCTCGCGCAGCGCTTGCCGGGGCTGTTGCCTCCACTGTCGACCGAGGTGGCGCTCGAGGCCACGATGGTGCACTCGGCTGCCGGCGTGCGCTTGCCGACGGCGGGACTCATCCGGTGTGCACCGTTCAGGGCACCGCACCACAGCAGCTCGATGGTGTCTTTGGTGGGCGGCGGCACCAGCAGCCTGCGTCCGGGCGAAATCTCGCTGGCACACGGCGGAGTGCTGTTCCTCGACGAACTCGGCGAGTACACGCCCCAGGTTCTCGATGGGCTGCGCCAACCGCTTGAAGAGCACGTCATTCGTATCGCGCGCGCACGTGTGACGGCCTCGTTGCCAGCTCGGTTCTTGCTGGTGGCGGCCACCAATCCGTGCCCGTGCGGTGGTGGCCCGCCCGGAACGTGCGAGTGCGACGAAGGCGCTCGGCTGCGTTACCTCCGCAGGCTGTCGGGGCCGCTGCTCGATCGGTTCGACCTGCGCGTCGGAGTGCAACGTCCCGATGTCGACGACCTGTTGGCAAGTGGCGGTGGTGAGTGCTCGGCCACGGTGGCGGCGCGGGTGCTGGCGGCGCGCCATAGCGCCATCTCTCGCCGGGGCATGCTCAACGCCGACATACCGCAGTCGCACCTCGACCTGCTTGCACCACTGAGCGCAGCTGCACGGCTGATGCTGCGAACGCAGCTCGAGGGCGATCACCTCACCGGGCGGGGCTACCACCGCATTCGTCGGGTCGCGCGAACCATTGCCGACCTTGACGACGACGCCCACGAGTTGGTGCTCGAGCAGCACGTCGCCATGGCCCTACAGCTGCGGGTGCGCCTCGGCGTCACCTCGCGAGGGCGGGCTGCATGACGGGCGAGCTTCCACCGGAGGCATACGCCGCAGCGCTGGCCGGGTTCCAGAAGATGAGCGTGCGGCGGCTGGCAGCGGTGTTGCGCAACGTCGAGCCAAGCCACGCGTTTGCCATGGCGGCCGGACACGAGCCTGCCGTCGGTGTGATCGCCAAGCTGCTCAGCCAGGCCGACGTTCGCGAGTCGTGGCGCGCGAGTGCTGCGTCTCGTTCTCCCGAGTTGGTTTGGCAGCAGTGCGCCGATCACAACCTCACGGTGCTGTTGCACGGCCGCGCCGGATATCCGTCCCAGTTCGTCAACGACCCCATGCCTCCGGCGCTGGTGTTCGTGCGCGGCGATCTGGCGGTGCTTGCCGATCGTCGCGTTGGCATGGTGGGTACTCGCAACGCCACCGCCGCCGGTCGCGATGCAGCCACGCGTATCGCCCGTGGGCTGGGCGAAGCGGGCGTTCATGTGGTATCGGGTTTGGCACGCGGCATCGATGGATGCGCCCATCGTGGACTGCTCAGCGCGAATGGGCCGGGTCGACCGATCGGAGTGGTTGCATCGGGACTCGACGTCGTCTATCCCAGAGAGCATCGCCAGCTCTGGCACGAGGTAGCCGAGCGCGGATTGCTGCTCAGCGAGTCACCGCCGGGCACGGCTCCCGAGCCGCACCGGTTCCCGCTCCGCAACCGCCTGGTCGCCGCGCTGTCAGAGTTAATCGTGGTGGTCGAGTCGCGCGAGCGCGGCGGCTCGCTGCTCACGGTCGATGCCGCGATCGAGCGCGGTGTGGCGGTGATGGCTGTGCCAGGTGGCGTGCACAATAGGGCGGCGACGGGTTGCAACAACCTGTTACGCGACGGAGCCGCACCCGTGGTCGACGCGTCCGATGTGTTGCTCGCGTTGTCGCTCGACCATCACCGGGCTGGCATCGTGCTCGAAGATCAGCGGCCCCGCCCGCGTGCGGCCGATCTTGCCGTGTACCGAGCATGCGCCGACGAGCCGCGCACCATCGACAGCATCGTGCTGGCCGTGGGCGCGTCGCTGGTCGACGCGGCGATGTCGCTGGCCCGCCTCGAACAGTCAGGGTGGCTTGCAGGCGTCGATGGTTGGTACGAGTTGTCTGGCTCCCCACTCAGATGACCGCGATCGAATACCCTGCATGCCAATGCACGTGCATCAGACCGTCGCGCCTATCGCCCCTGTCGGGGCGTCATGGCAGATCGAGGCGTTCGTCGCGTCGCTCACCAGCGTCGCCGACAACACGATTGCTGCGTACCGTCGCGACATCGAGGCGTTCGCCGAGTGGGTCGAGCGCGGCAACATCGACCAGCCCCGCAATGTCGATCGGCTGCTACTGCG
>JAYTNH010000032.1:0-2342 GCA_043748395.1 Ilumatobacteraceae bacterium
ATTCTCGTCACCGGCGGAGCCGGCTACATCGGCTCACACACCATGCGCGCACTACGTGCAGCCGGACGCGACGTGGTGGCCCTCGACACGCTCGAATACGGTGCGCGTGAGGCGGTGCTCGGCGCGCCGCTGGTAGTGGGCGACATCGCCGACGCCACCTTGATCGCACGCGTGTGCCGCGAGCACTCAGTCACCGCCATCGTGCACTTCGCTGCGTACAAGAACGTCGGCGAGTCGATGAAGACGCCCGGCCTCTACTGGCGCAACAACGTCGCCGCCACCAGCACGCTGGTCGAAGTCGCGGCCGCCGCAGGAGTGCGAGCAGTCGTCTTCTCGTCGTCGTGCTCCGTCTACGGCACACCGGCCACGGTTCCGGTGGCCGAAGACTCACCCATCCAGCCCGAGAGTGTGTACGCCGACACCAAGGCAACGACCGAACGATTGCTGCGCTGGTACGAGATCACCCACGGCGTGCGTTCGGTCAGCCTGCGTTACTTCAATGCGGCCGGTGCCAGCCTCGACAACGAGATCGGCGAGGACTGGTCGATGTCGCAGAACCTCGTGCCCGTGGTGATGAAAGCCGTGCTGGGCAAGCGTGGCGAGGTCGAGGTGTTCGGCGACGATTACGACACACCTGACGGCACCTGCATTCGCGACTACATCCACGTCGAAGACCTCGCCGACGCACACCTCAAGGCCGTCGAGTACCTCGAAGCGGGTAGCGATTCGACCGCCCTCAACGTGGGCACGGGCTCGGGTAGTTCGGTGTTCGACGTCATCCATGCGACCGAACGCGCGAGTGCACGATCGGTGCCCTATCGGGTCGTCGATCGCCGAGTGGGCGACCCCGTGAGCACCTACGCCGACTCGCACAACGTGCAGTCGATATTGGGATGGATTCCCAAGTACGGCCTCGACACCATCGTCGAGACGGCGTGGCGCTGGCACAGCACACATATCGACGGCTATCCCTCACGCCGTTCGACTGGCGGCTGACCGGCCGATGGTGGCTGTCTCGGCCATCGTGGTCGTCCATCGCTTCGATGCGGTAGCGACGCGACGCGCAATCGAGTCGCTGCTCGCGTCAGAAGGCATCGACATCGAGGTGGTCGTCGCGTTGAACGGCGGCGACGAGGTGCTGGGCGAACTACAACCACTGGCTCGCGAGTTGCGGTTCACACTTGTCAACTGCGGCAAGAACCGTGGCTTCGCGTCAGCGGTGAACCGCGGTCTGCTCGCCGCCACGCCAGGTGGCCACGTGTTTCTGCTCAACGACGACGCATGGGTCGAGCCCCACGCGATCGCACGGTGCGTCACTGCGCTCGAGCACGCCTCGGCCCACTGCATCTCGGTCGCGCCGCTCGTGGTGCATGCCGATCACCCCGACCGCGTCGACTCACTCGCCGTGGTGCTGCGACCGAACGCCGAGGCGTTCAACGCCCACGCCGGCAAGCTCGCTGCATCCCTGCCCAGCGCGTCGGCCGAGGTGCTCGGGCCATGCTTCGCCGCGGCATTGTTTCGCCCGGGTGCCTTCACCGCCGATAGCGTCGGGCCGCTCGACGAGCGCTACTTCCTGTACTACGAAGACGTCGATTGGGCGGTGCGCGCCAGACATCGCGGCTTCACCAGCGTGAGCGCCCCCAACGCACTCGTGCATCATCAGCACGCATTGAGCACGCGCCGCCTCGGCGAGTCACGCCGCTACGGCATCGTGCAGCGCAACCTGCTCGTGTTCGCCACCATCAACCTCTCGTGGCGCGCCGTCTGGCAGGTGTGGGTTGGGCGGTGGGTGGCGCACGCGAAAGGTGTGCTGAAGGGCCCGTATCGGGCAGCGCGGGTTCGTGCGCTCGGTGCTGCAGTCGTGCGGCTACCGATGGCGATCGCGTCGCGTCGGCGAGCGCGTGGACCCTATCCGGCGCCCGATTCGGTGCTGTTCCAGTTCAGCCAGGGCATGGAGCCCGGCATCGACGCCAGCACCTACTCCCCCATCCCCACCTGATCAACTCCGCAACCGCATACAACTACAGCACAGGCACGTTGTTGTCGATGTGCACATGATTCTTGCCGTTCTTGCCCACGTGCTTCACACAGATGTAGCCATCACCGTTCGAATCCTCATCGTTCCCGACGTGGTGATGGGAGTGCCCCTCGTGCGCGGCGTGCGCGTGGTGCAGGGCGAAGCTCTTCGGGCAACCCCCCACGGGGACGCCTGCATGTTCAGCCGTCACATGCCCTCCCGCCAAGACCGTGAAGGTCAATGCCAGCCCCAGTACTGCGACGGATCGCCGGATTCCGGTCGTAACACTTGTCATGTCAATCGCCCCATTCACAGTAGTGATCCA
>JAYTNH010000033.1:0-7185 GCA_043748395.1 Ilumatobacteraceae bacterium
GACCACACCATACGTGCACCCGTCCGGCGAAACCCTGCACACCCTGTGGCTCAACTTCAGCCAACCACCACCCGATGCAGTCCGAGCGCCACCAACATCATCCGCGCCATGACGAACCCAGCCATGATGGCCACCAGCACCCCCTGACCACCTCGGCGGCGATGACACCGCACACGCATGCCCACCTGTGGCCCGATGCCGAGGACACCACTCGGGCTGCGCTGGCAGCCTCGGTCGCGTTGCGCCACAACCGTTTCAAGGCAAATCTCGGGAGGCATGAATCATGCCTCTGACCTGCTGGCTACGTCAGTCGTTGTACCCCGGGTCGCTGGGCCAGTTCGGTTGGAACATGTGCCACTGTTCGGGCGCGCGGCGGATGAGAAACTCGAGTTCGCGGGCCAGGGCCTGGGTCACACGGGTGACATCATCGCGAAAGCCACCCATGCGTTGAGCTGGAACGGGAGGACGCACCACCGTGTGGTGACCGTTCAGCCGTGGCGTGAAGTAACAACCGGCAGGAATGAGTGGCGCCCCGGTGCGCAGCGCCAACGTGGCCGGCCCTGCGGGCAGCGTGGTGCGCTCGCCGAAGAACTCGACCTCGATGCCCGAGCGGTCGAGATCACGATCGCACAACAGGCACACCGCCTGGTTTTCGCGGAGCGCCTTCAGCACCGCTGGCCCGGCCTTTGGTCCGGTCGGCACGACGTTCATGCCCAGCTCAGTTCGCAGGTCGGCGAACCATTCGAACAACTCGGGTGGATCGAGCGCCTCGACGACCACCGTCATCGGGTGGCCCTGGCCGGTCATCCACCGGCCGGCCCACTCCCACCCGCCCAGGTGGGGCAATGCCAGAATCACGCCCTTGCCGAGCTCGTAGCCCTCGAGCACTGCGTCCCAGCCCTCGATGGTGTGGTGACGGTCGACTGTACGTTTCGACAGCGTCGGCAAGCGGAAGCTCTCCATGTAGTACTGCGCGTAGCTATCGAACGTTTGCTGCACCGCCGCCCGCAGCGACGCGCCACGAAGCTTCGGGTTCACCCGCTGAAGGTGGCGTTCGATCAACCGGCGCCGAGCCGGGCTTGCAAAGCTCGCACCGAAACCGAGCGACGATGCGGCCCCAACCGCAAGCGGTGCGGGCATCAGCCGTGCGGCGAGGGCTCCGAGGCGATACGAGCTGACCGTGACTGCGTCGTTGAGCCGACTCCGCGGCTGATCTGCCTCGGCCACAGGGGGTCAGGCGCGGCGGTCGGGGCGCACGATGTGGGTGCGCCGTCGGGTCGACCGAACCACTCGCCGCGTCTGGCGCCTGCTGCGTCGCATCTCGATGCGCTCTGCTGTAACCGGGGCAACGGCCGCCTGATGCCACACCTTCACGAACCGTTGTACGGCGGTGAGACCGGTGAGCGCCAGCATCGCCCACAGAATAGGGATGAGCAGCACGTTGAAAAGAAGGCCGATGCACAGCGCGATGATGCGCTCGGCGCGCTCCATGAGGCCACCCTTCGCGTCGAGCCCGAGGGACTCGGCCTTGGCGCGCATGTAGGAGATGATCGAACTCAGGGCCATCACACCGAACGGCAGCATGGCCATGTGCGCCGATTCGTGCGATGCGAGGTACCACGCGACGCCGCCGAGCAAGAGCGCATCGGCAAACCGATCGATCACCGAGTCGAAGAACGCGCCCCGCTGGCTGGACGAGTTGGATGCCTTGGCCAATGCGCCGTCGAGCAGGTCGGGAAGTGTTGCGAGAACCACCAACAGCAACCCAAGTCGAAGCGCTCCTGCGCCAATGGCGACTGCGGCACCGACTGCCATGAGCAGGCCGACAATGGTGAGATGGTCGGGTGTCAGCCCGGTGCGACGGAGCCCGTTACCGAGTGGCTTGACGGCCCGATCTACCGGAGCGCGAAATTTGCCGTCGAACATCGAACAGACGATACCTGCATCGAGCCACCCGGCGTGACCTTCGCCCGAGGTATGACGACGATCAGACGAGCCATTCGCTCTCGGGATTGTCTTGCACCAGGTGTTCGATGACCGCGCCGTTGATGGCGTCGACCAGTACCAATCCGCGTCGCTGGGGCGGATCTTCGACCGAGTACACGAGCACACGCCAGGTAGGGCGACTGCGCAACCCGCGCCACACCTGCTGCGCCGAGGCGTGACCCACAGCGAATCCGACCGCGCCCTGAGCAGCCACGAGGGCCTGCTTCTCGTCGACGGTCATGCGCCACGCGGACGTGAGCGAGAACAGGCCTACAACGCCGAGCAGAATGGCGGCGAAGAGCATGCCCTTGTTCACCAACGTGGCATCGTCGCCACCGACTAGCCACAACAGCAGGCAGGCCGCGGCGATGATCAGGTACAAGATGGCTGGCCGGCGACGGCGGCTGTTGTCGGGGAACTCGTACTCGCTGACGTGTTCGGCAACGTTCAGGTCGTCGGGAAGTTGGTCACGCACATCGTCGGGGGTGTCGTTCATGCGGTGTTCAGGCTACGGCTTCGGCCACTCGGCGCGCAGCTTCGCGGCGGAGTCGATCAACGGCTCTGGCAACGTCCGTGCATTGGCGATCGAGGCCAGGAAGTTGCCGTCACCCGCCCAGCGCGGCACAACGTGCACGTGGAGGTGATCGTCGATGCTGCCCCCGGCGGCACGTCCCAGGTTGATGCCCACGTTCACTCCGCCTGGCGAATAGGCGGCCTTCACGGCTCGAACTCCGTTGGTCACGGTTGTCCACAGTTCGGCGGTTTCGTCGGCCGTGAGGAGCTCGAGTTCGGCCACTTCGCGGTACGGCAGCACCAGCAGATGACCCGTCGTGTATGGAAAGGCGTTGAGGATGGCGAACACCAACACGCCGCGATGCACGATGAAGGTCTCCTCGTCGGGAAGATCTGTCGCAAGAATGCGGGTGAACACGCTGCCGAGCTCGGGTGCTGTCCCTGCGGATGGCTGTGCGAGCACGTAGCCGGATCGCCATCCGTTCCAAATCAGCTCCAACGATGTCACCACACGAAAATACCGCCAACGGCGCCGTTGCGTTTCGCTACAGTGATCGTGTTGTCGCGGATTGGCCGTGTCACGCCGAGCGAGGAGGTTCGTCAGAATGATTGTCGCCTCCGCTTTGCGTCCGCCTGTTCAGCCCTGAGGCACCGACCATCGGTGCCCTGCACCGAGGAGTTCCCGTGTCAACACGCACACGTCGTCGCTTCGACGACGACGAGAACAACAACAACAACAACAACAACCCCAACGACGAGACCGGCGACGACGAGCCGTCGTGGTCGACCTATCCCGATGCCTCGCACGGTCCGTCGCCAGTACCTGCGTGGGTGATCGCATCGCCCGCCGCGATCGACACCGATCTCGGGGTGATGAAGTCCGGCAAGGAGGCCGACGTCTCGTTGCTCCGCCGCGATCACGATGCGGCTTCGCTGCTGCTGGCAGTGAAGCGATACCGAGATCCGCAGCACCGCCTGTTCCACCGTGATAGTGGCTACTTGGAAGGGCGGCGCGAGCGCAGGAGTCGCGAGACGCGTGCCATAGCAACTCGCACCGAGTTCGGGCGCGAACTCATTTCGGGCCAGTGGGCGGCAGCCGAGTTCCATGTGCTCAGCCAGTTGTGGTCGGCGGGCGCCACGGTGCCGTATCCCGTGCAGCTCATGGGCACCGAACTGATGATGGAGTTCATCGGTTCGCCCGTCGGAGAGGCCGCCCCGCGGCTTGCTCAGCTCCGGCCCGACGTCGCCGAGGCGCGGCGGTTGTTCGGCCAACTTCGTGAGGTGCTCACCCACCTTGCCGATGCCGGCTACACACACGGCGACCTGTCGCCGTACAACATCCTCGTGCACGACGATCGGTTGGTGCTCATCGACCTTCCCCAAGCCGTCGACCTGGTGGGCAATCCGCAGGGGTTCAGGTTCCTTCATCGCGATTGCGAGAACGTCTGCTCGTGGTTCGCGGCACGTGGCGTCGATGCAGACGCACAGTCGCTCGAATCGGAACTGCTGATGTCGGTGCCGCGCTCGTAGTAGCTGTTACGACAACACTGAAGGCTGTTGCGCCGATACCTCCTCGAGAAGCATCGCCACGAAGGCGTCGAGCGCTACGCCCCTGTCGACTTCGCCGCCGCGAGGGTTGACACCCAACGTGCCGTTGGCGACGTCGTCGTCGCCGACCACCAGCACATACGGAATCTTGTCGAGTTTGGCCGAACGGATGCGCTTACCGAGTTGGTCGCCCGCATCGACGACATCGACTCGAACACCGGCGGCACGCAACCGATCGGCAACCTGCTGGGCGTATGCCTGGTGCGCATCGGCGACCGGCAGCACGCGCGCCTGCAACGGAGCCAGCCACGTGGGAAAGGCGCCCGCGTAGTGCTCGACGAGTACGCCGAAGAACCGCTCGACCGAGCCGAACAGGACCCGGTGCAACATGATGGGCCGGTGCCGCGCGTTGTCGGCGCCCACGTACTCGAGTTCGAATCGATCGGGCAGGTTGAAGTCGGCCTGGATGGTGCTCAGCTGCCAGCTACGACCGATGGCATCTTTCACGTCGATGTCGATCTTCGGGCCGTAGAACGCAGCGTCGCCTTCTTTGATCTCGTAGGCGAGGCCATGGCGTTCGAGCGCGTTCCGCAAGGCGTCGGTGGCTTTGGTCCAGTTCTCGTCGCTCCCCACGTACTTCAGCGGGTCTTTCGTCGAGAGGTAGAACTTGAAGTCGTCGAACCCGAAGGCTCGCAGCACCGAGATGACGAAGTCGAGCAGCGAGCCGATCTCGTCTTGCAGTTGCTCCTCGGTGCAGTAGATGTGGCTGTCGTCTTGCGTGAACCCGCGGATGCGCATGAGCCCGTGCAACGTGCCGGCGCGCTCGTAACGGTAGACGGTGCCCAGCTCGAACAACCGCAACGGCAGCTCGCGATAGCTGCGCTGGCGACTGCGGAAGATGAGACAGTGCATGGGGCAGTTCATCGGCTTCATGTAGTACGTGCCGTTGTCCATCTCCATCGGCGGGTACATGCCGTCCTTGTACCAGTCGAGGTGGCCCGACGTCTGAAACAGGTTGCCGTTGGCCAGGTGCGGCGTGTAGACGAACTGATAGCCGCCCGTGCTGTGGCGATCGCGGCTGTAGTCCTCCATCAGCTTGCGTACGATCGCGCCCTTGGGATGCCACACCGCAAGCCCGCCGCCCAGTTCGTGCGGAAAGCTGAGCAGATCGAGCTCGGTGGCCAGCTTGCGGTGATCGCGTTTCTCGGCTTCTTCCAAGCGGTGCAGATGCTCGTCGAGCGCGGACTTGCTCTCCCATGCGGTGCCATAGATGCGCTGCAGCATCGGCCCCTTCTCGTTGCCTCGCCAATAGGCGCCAGCCACCTTCATGAGCTTGAAGTGGCCAAGGCGAGACGTACTGGGCACGTGCGGCCCCAAGCACAGATCGACGAACTCGGGCGAGTTGCGGTAGGTGCTGATCGCCTCGCCGCTACCCACCTCACCGCCGTCGAGATCATCGCCGGCGCCCGCTACCGATACGCGCTCGATGATTTCGCACTTGTACGGCTGATCGGCGAACAGTTGCAGGGCATCGGCGGGTGAGAGTTCGGCGCGAACGAAGGGCTGGTCGGCCTTGATGATCTCGCGCATCCGTGCCTCGATCACGCCCAGATCGTCGTCGTTGAACGTGCGCCCGCCGGCCAGCTCGAAGTCGTAGTAGAAGCCGTCCTCGATGGCCGGGCCGATCGAGAACTTCGCGCCGTCGAACAGTTGGGTCACAGCTTGAGCCATGACATGAGCCGTCGAGTGCCTCAGCACGTGGCGGCCGGCAGCCGAGTCGGCGGTGACGATGGCGATCTCGGCACGATCGGGTAACGGCCGCCCGAGATCCCAGTCGTCGCCGTTCACCAGAGCGGCGACTGCAGCTTTGGCGAGGCGCGAACCGATGCTGGCCGCAACATCACCCGCGGTGGCACCCTCGGGAATCGAACGTTGGGAACCATCGGGCAAGAAGATCGAGATGTCAGCCATAGCCGTCGCAGTCTACGAGGCCGCCCTCATGGGGCAGCTTGCATTTCGCGCACGGCGGCGGACCGAGGTGGCTGGCGCGGGGTCAGTTGCCCGCCACGCCGCTGAGCACGGGCTGCTCGTTGGGCGTGTCAGACATGGAGGCAACTCGCGCGGTGACCGTGGGCTCGGTCTCGGCCTTCTTGCCGGCATAGACGTTGCGGTACTCCTGGCCGGTCATCTCGCGAATCTCGTACATCACTTCGTCGGTGATCTGGCGGAGCACGAGATGATCTTCGGCCCGGCTGCGATAGCGCTCGACGTCGATCGGGCGACCGATGGTGATGCTGCACTCCTGACGCACCTTGGGCAGCTTGGCATCGGGGGGCTGGATCTTGTCGGTGCCCACCACGCCGACCGGGAAGATCGGGCAGCCCACCTTGAGGGCCAATCGAGCAGCGCCGGTGCGCCCCTTGTAGAGCGCACCATCACGGCTACGTGTGCCCTCGGGGAAAATGCCGAACAACTCGCCGCGTCGCAGCACGGCTTCGGCTGTGTCGAGCGCAGCCTGGCTCTTGTCGCCACCGCCTCGGTCGATCGGAATCATGCCGAGGGCCGGAAACAAGAACTTCGTCTTCCACGAATCCATGTATTCGGCCTTGCCGACGAAGCTGATGTTGCGTGGCACATGCAGCATCAAGAACGCGCTGTCGAGAAAACTGATGTGGTTGGGACACAGAATGGCCGGGCCTGTGGCGGGTAGCCGATCGAAGCCCTCGAGGTTGAAGGTCCACAACGCCTTCGCGATGGGGCGAGCCATGAACCGGAGCCGAGACTGCGCCTTACCTGCGCCTTGTGCCCTCATCGGGCCGTACTCCCACCGGTCATGCTCGCGATCTTAGACCGAGCCGGTGGACGCCAGCATTAACAACGAGTGAGAATCAAGTGAACAGCGCGCGCGATACCGAATCGATCAGAGCAGTACGCCGAGCAGCGCTGCTGCATCCGCAACACCATGACCCGATGCTGCGGCTTCGTCGATGGCGAGCACCGCAGCAGGTGAGTTGAGATCGTCGTCGAGGGCGTCGCGAACGGCGTCGATCACACCCGGGGTCGACCCTGCCGCCCGGCTCCAATGTTCCACCCGCGCCGCGGCGCGCGACATGAGTGTGTCGTCCCACTCCCACTCGT
>JAYTNH010000034.1:0-3753 GCA_043748395.1 Ilumatobacteraceae bacterium
CACCCCATTTATGGACCCCGATGCGCGTCTGCGACTGAACGACCATCTCGGAATCGAACTGCAGGTGTTGTCACCCAACCCGCTGACCTACTTTCACCACATCGAAGCCGAGATTGCCACTAGCTTTTGTCAGTGGCACAATAACGAGATGGCCGCGATGGTGGCCGATCACCCTGATCGCTTTCGCGGGTTTGCCCAGCTGCCGATGCAGGACATCGGCGCAGCTGTCACCGAGTTGCGAAGGGCCGTCGCCGATCTCGGGTTGGTGGGTGCCTACATCGGCACCGACTTCGGCTCCGACTTCGACAGCGAGCTTCTAGACCCGTTGTGGGCGGCAGCGGTGCAGCTCGACGTTCCAGTGTTTGTGCATCCCGCGCCAGCTGGTATCGATGGTCCACTGCGCGACCCACGCATTCGCAAGTATGACCTCGATCTGTCGCTGGGCTTCCTCTACGAGGAGACCTTGGCGGTGGCGTGCCTGGTGTACGGCGGCGTGCTCGACCGCCACCCCGGTCTCGACATTTGCCTCTCCCATGGCGGCGGCGCGGCGGCGTTCATGTTGGGTCGGCTAGAGCATCAGGGGCGCACGCGCCCGTGGGCGCGCGGGCACCCGGTGGACTTCGCCGCGTCGCTGCGGCGTCTGTGGTTCGACAATCACGTGCACGACACTGACTCGCTGGCGCTTTTGGAACGCAAGGTGGGCTCCGACCGACTGGTCGTTGGTACCAACCTGGCCGGGTGGGATGCCCCCAGCCAACGCAGCGAGATTCCATTCGTGGAGGGCTACGACGCGAACGCGCGACGTCTGTTGCGTCTGGACCGGTAGGGCGTCGTCAGATCTCGACGTCGTTGCCATCGAGAAGCAACTTGATTGCGCCGCTCGGGCATGCTCGTGCAATTCGCAGTAGTGCATCATTGGATGGCTGCGGCGCACCGCGTGCGATCTCCACCAGTTCGTCGCTGTCGAACACGAAGAACTCCGGAGCGGTCGCTACGCATCGTCCGGCGCTGATGCATTGGTCGGTGTCGAGAACCACTTCGTATTCCATACCCGCGCAACCGTAGCGCTCGCCGCGGCCCCCGCCGGATCCGCCGCGCGGCTTACACCGCGTTGGCCGCCCAGCCGCCGTCGGCGTAGATGACTTCGCCGGAGATGTACGACGCCCGCGCCGACAGCAGAAACTCAGCCAGTTCACCAATCTCCTCCGGTTGGCCCACTCGACCCAACGGCACCCTGCCGGTGAGCCAACTAACCTGCTCCGGGTCTGCCAGTCGTTCGCCTGCCATCGGCGTGTCGATGGGGCCTGGTGCGATCGCGTTTGCTCGCACCCCGAGTGGTGCCCCTTCCAACGCGACAGCGCGAGTGAGCGATGCAATTGCACCCTTCGAGGCGACGTAGTGGGCCTGGCCAGGCACCGCAATGGTGGCGTTCACCGAGGCAATGGCACCCTTCGACGCCACGTCGTGGGCCTGGCCGGGCACCGCAATGGTGGCGTTTACCGATGCAATGGTCACTATCGCTCGCGGGGTCACATCGCCCCGGGGAATGCCGCATAGGAACGCTCGAATGGCCAGCCACGTTCCCGTCACGTTGACCCGCAGGTGCCGTTCCCAATCATCCAACGAGGTGTCGACAATCATGCTGCGGGTGCGGATGTCAGCGCAGGTGATGAGACCGTCGAGCGGGCCAAAAGTCGCCATGACCCGTTCCCAGCCCGCTTCGTCGGTGACGTCGAGAGGAACGATGCCGTCCGCAGCGTGCAGGTCAACTCGAACAACGTCCCAGCCCTCGCGGGCCAGCACATCGGTGCACGCGGCACCGATACCCGAGGCCGCGCCAGTGACCAGTACTCGCTTCACGGCCTCCAGCGTGGCACGATGCGAGGGCCTGCACGAACCTGCGTCGCTAGACTTCTGACGACGCTTTGAGAAGCGAGCGGCACGAAGGGAGCGCAGATGTCCAACACAGTTCACATTCGCAACGGCATCCTCATCGATGGCAACGGTGGCGCACCCCTGGCGGCCACGGATGTACTGACGAACGGCGATCTGATTGTGGCGGTTGGCGCCACAGGCACGCTCGACGCGCAGGTGCCTGCCGGCGCGATCGTTGTCGACGCTGGTGGCCGGACGATCATGCCCGGCATCATCGATGCCCACTGCCACATCACCTTCGATGACGTGCAGTCCAACGACGAACTCTTCTTCCACCGCCCGCCGTCGCTTGCCGCGATGCTGACATTGTTCAATCTGCCTAAGCTGTTGCTGGCCGGCGTGACGTCGTTCTTCGACCCCGACACGGTGATGGGCATCGGGCCCGAAGTTCGCGACGCCGTGAACTGCGGTGCATTCCCTGGGCCGCGGATGAAGACTGGCGTGCAGGCTCTGCTCACCTCTGTAGGAGGTACCGCTGGCCGGCTGATCCCCGACGAGGGGCGGGTGGGATACGCGGCGGTGGTCAACACCGTCGACGAAATGGTCACCGAGACCCGCCGGCAGATCAAGCGCGGTGCGGACTGGATCAAGATTCACGCCACTGGCTCGATTCCTACCCACCAGGGCGAGCTGCAGGTGTGGTCGCGCGAGGAGATGAAAGCGGTGTGCGACACGGCGCACGCCCTCGGCGTTCCGGTCACGGCGCACTGCCGCAATGCATCATCAACGAAGGATGCGGCGCTCGCCGGAGTCGACCTTATTCTCCATGGCTCGTTCATGGATGCTGACGCGTTGCAGGCAGTGATCGATAGCGGTGCCGCGCTGTGCCCAACGTTTACGTTCCTTGCCAATCTGGCCGATTACGGCGATCGCGTCGGGGCGGGCGTTGGAATGCAGAACATCTTCCGTGGGGAGATCACAGCCACTGCCACCATGATGCGTCAGGCTTTCGATGCCGGCGTGCCCATCCTGTGCGGCTCCGAGAGCGGCTTTGCCCTCACGCCCTACGGGCACTGGCATGCTCGCGAGATGGAGGTGTTCGTCAACGAACTTGGCCTCACACCCGTGGAGGCAATCATGTGCGCGACGAAGCGCAACGCAATCGCGATGCGGATGGAAGGCGAGTTGGGCGTGGTCGCAGCGGGGTTCCGTGCCGACCTTCTCGTCGTTGAGGGTCAACCGGCCCGCGACGTGACGGTGCTGCAGGACCGACGCAACCTGCACGCGGTGATCAGCCGCGGTGATCTTGTGGATCTGACGCAGCCCTGGCCGCGGCGTGCGAAGATCACTGGTGAGCGGGTCAGCAATTGGGCGACCGAAACGCTCACGTACGAGCGTGCAACGGGCCGCGACGTCGAGTGATCGGGAGCGAAAAGCGATGTTTCGTCATGTCGTGATGTTCAGTTGGAACGAGACCGTCGATGCCGCGCACGTGCAATCCGTGGCGCACCAGTTGGAGGCGCTGAAGGCGCTCATTCCCGAGATCGCGACGTACCAGCACGGGCGGGATGCGGGAATCAACTCCGGTAACTTCGAGTATGTCGTTGTCGGTGACTTTGCCAACGTGGACGACTACTTGATCTATCGTGATCACCCCGATCATCAGGCCTTCATCACCAACTTCATCGCCGGTCGGCTGAGCTCGCGAGCTGCTGTCCAGTATGAGATTGGCTAGTACGGCGCGTTTATAGCGTGAGCTGGGGCCGCACGAGGCGAACAGCGTCGGGCACGTGGCGGAAGTCGAGCCGCTTCGTTTCGCCGAGGTAGTCGCCGTCGAGTTGGTACGGGAACGGCGTCTCGTGGCTGATGGTCAGCTCG
>JAYTNH010000035.1:0-15238 GCA_043748395.1 Ilumatobacteraceae bacterium
CACCGATCCAAAGGATCTCTTGGTGAGCCCCGGTGGCCCGCCCGGCACCGGTGGTGAGGGTCAGGGTCTGCAGGGCAATGCACAGCCCGCCATGGCAGCGGAATCGACCGAGGGGGGTGGGATTCAAGTCGCAGACGGCGGCTCGACCGGCTCTGGTATCCAGAACGTCGTGAGCGACGACGTCACAGGATTGCCGCCGGCTGCGGCTGTCAGCCAGGGCATCATCATCCCCGAGATCGACCGCGTAGCCGACCAGCATGCTCAACCCGGCGACCGGTTCTACATCGATCGAGCCGCTCCCGTCGAGGAGTTGCAGGTGGACGCAGCTCAACCGAACGACAGGTTCTACATCGACCGAGCTCATACGGACGATGTTCCGGTGCCGCTCGATCCGGTTGCCGAAGCGATGGTTGATCTACGTGGGGCACACGAGGTCGCAGCTGCTGAGTCGTTCGAGGGATTGCAGATCGATGATGCTGTGGCAATTCCTGCCGAACAAGATCTGGACGACGGCATCTGAGTAGTGGCGCTGCATCAATGAGCAATCCCGACGCTGCTGAGCTGCGACCGGTCGACGCGGTCGAAGCAGTTGATCTGGTCATCGAACTCGCGAACAACCTCGGCCGCACCGACTTCGCGAATCGTCTCACGGTCGCCGCCGCGCGGGTGAGACGGCCGGCGACGATCATCTGTGTCGTCGGAGAGTTCAAGCAAGGTAAGAGCTCGCTCGTCAACGCCCTGCTCGGCCAGGTGGTGTGCCCAGTCGACGACGACATCGCCACATCGGCGATCACGCTGTTGCGTTACGGCGACGAGCCCCGCGTGGAGGTGCGACGGCGAGTCGACGACGGGGTCGCGGTCGAGCAGATCGGGCTGGATGCGCTCACCGACTGGGTGTCTGAACGCGGCAACCCCGACAACGTGAAAGGCGTCGAGCGGGTCGACATCTCGTTGCCTCATCCACTGCTGGCGAACGGTCTGGCGATCGTCGACACGCCGGGGATGGGTGGCCTCGGGGCAGGCCACGCAGCGGCGACGCTGGCGTTCTTGCCCTTTGCAGATGGCCTCGTCTTCGTCACTGATGCCTCGTCGGAGTTATCGGCGCCCGAGGCCGAGTTTCTCGAAAGCGCCTCGGAGCTCTGCCCGAACGTGCTGTTCGTGTTGTCGAAAATCGACCTGTACCCGGCATGGCGTCAGATCGCGGAGATCGACGCGCAACGGCTGAGCGGCATCGAGGACAGCCAGCCGATCGTGCCGGTGTCGTCGATGCTGTTCGGCACCGACCTCGAGCCAGGCGATGCGACTCTGGTCGACACCAGCGGCATCCCTGCACTGCTCGCCGAACTCGACAGGTCGGTCGTCGCTCCAGCGAAAGCTCTTGCGGCTGACCGGGCGGTGAGCGAGGCGGCAGGAGTGCTCGATCAGATCGAGCAACAACTGCGTGTGGAGCTCGACGTGCTGGTCGACCCCGCCGGCGCCGCCGAGATCGTGGCACGGCTCGCCGATGCCACTGCGCATGTCGAGCAACTGCGCGGACCCGGTGCGCGGTGGAGTGTCCTTGTCGCCGATCGGGTTTCCGATCTGTCGAACAGCTCGGGGCACGAGTTCCGCAAGGCGATGCGTCTGGTGTCACGCGACATGGAGGACGCGATCGAGTTGCTCAAGTCGCCCGAGGACTGGGATCAACTGGCGCGTCGGTTACAGACCGACGTTGCCGGCGCAGTCACCGGCGTGTTCATCGGCATCGAACGCGAGGCTCAGGCCATCCGCGAGGCGGTCGTCGACCTCATCGGCGAGGACTCGGTCGACCTGTCACCGATGTTGTCGGCTCGAGAGCGAACTGACGTCGCGTCGATGTGGACCGACAAGGGCATCGATCCGAGTTCGAAGAGTCGCGGCGGTCAGAAGCTGGGCTCCGCGCTCGTCGGGCTGCGGGGTGCGCAGAGCGGCATCATCATGTTCGGGATGATGGGTCGGTTCCTCCCTGCGGGCGCCGCCGCGCTGATGATGTCGAACCCGGTCACGGTGGGTATCGGTGCGGTCTTCGCCGGATTCCAGTTGGCGGATGCACACAAGCGCAAGATCGCGATGCGCCGTCAGCAAGCTCGAGCCAACGTGCGTCAGTTCCTCGACGAAGTGCAGTTCTCGATCGCGAACGAGATCGGCGAGGTGATGCGCGACGTGCAGCGGGCGATGCGCGACGAGTTCACCGACCGGATCTCGGAACTGAGCCGTACCTATTCCGACGCGGCGAGACAGGCGCAGCAGGCCGCACAGCAGGTCGGCGAAAGTGCTCATGTCCGAATCTCTTCGCTGACCGCGACGCTCGAACGGGTCGCGCAGGCGCGATCGGTGTTCACACGTCTGGCTCCGGCGTGAACATCGACTCCACGCGCTCCGTTGTCGACAGGGTCCGCACCGTGTGTGACGCTGCGGCTGGCGTCGTCGATGGAACACCCCTCGCGTCGAGGGTTCGCGCCGTTCGTACGAGACTCGACGGCGCGCTGCGCATTGCGATCGCCGGCCGGGTGAAGGCGGGTAAGTCGACGTTGCTCAACGCGCTCGTCGGCGAGCGGCTCGCACCGACGAACGCGGGCGAGTGCACCAAGGTGGTGACCTGGTACCAGCACGGCGACGCCTACGACGTGACAGCGGTCGGTTATGACGGCAGCGAGGCCGCGGTCGCCTTCCGGCGTGTCGACGGTGCGCTGACCTTCGATCTCGACGGTCTGCAGCTCGAGGCGATCGATCGGCTTGTCGTGTCGTGGCCGACGTCGGCCTTACGCGAGATCACCCTCATCGATACGCCCGGCCTGGCTTCGCTCTCGGCCGAGAATTCGCTGCGAACTGCCGAGTTCCTTGCACTCGACAACACCCGCCCCAGCGAAGCCGACGCGGTGATCTACCTCATGCGTCACCTCCATCGCCGCGACGCAGAGTTCCTGGGGTCGTTCATGGATCGCAGCGTCGCCGGGTCATCGCCCGTGAACGCCGTTGCCGTGCTCTCGCGGGCCGACGAGATCGGTGCGGGCCGTCTCGATGGAATTGCATCGGCGCGTCGGATCGCTGAACGGTACGCGACCGACGAACTCGTGCGCACGCTGTGCACCACCGTCGTGCCGATCGCCGGTCTTATCGCCGAGACCGGTCTGACCTTGCGCGAGGATGAAGCATGGGCGCTGCGGAGCCTCGCCGACACTGCTGGTCCGGTGCTCGAACGGATGCTCCGCGCAGTCGATGCTTTCTGCGATCCCGGTGTGAGCGAGCTCACAGTGGAGTTGAGGCGCGAGCTGCTCGATCGACTCGGGATCTTCGGTGTTCGGTTCTGTGTGGCCGAGATTCGCGCCCAGCGCGCGTCGACGGCCAGTGCGCTCTCGCAAGCGTTGGTCGCCGAATCCGGGCTGCAGGCCCTGCGCGATCTGATCTCGGGGCTCTTCTTACCGAGGGCGCACATCCTGAAGGCGCGCACGGCGCTGTTGAACCTTCGATCGATCGCCCGCGATCTGGAATTGATCGATCCGAACAAGGCCCATCGGTTGGCCGTCGAAGTCGAGCGATGTGAGGCCTCGTCGCCAGACTTCGCCGAGCTGCGGCTGAACCACCTCGTGATGTCGGGCATCGTCACCTTCGACGACGAGCAACGCCGGGAGCTCACCGTGCTGATGTCGCCGGGAGCCGGCGCGGAAGCCCGGCTGGGCGCTGACCAAGCGTTCGATCACGCTGCTCTGCGTTCGCGAGCGCTTGCCGGTGTTGAGCGATGGCGCACGTCAGGGGCGGCGCCGATGGCCGACGTTGCGATGAGAGAAGCGTGCGAGACGATGGCGCACACATACGAAAGCCTCTTTGTCGAACTGCACGAGCCGCGACCCTGAGGGTCGGCTGGCGACTCGGTCACGACATCTCGGGTGCCATGACCTTGTGACGCTTCAGACGGAAGTGCCTGAACAGTTCGATGAACACGTTGATCGAGAGCGCCGTGCCAAAGGCAACCCAGAACGCTGCTGTGTGGTTGTCCTTGAGCGGTGTGCCGATGATGTAGGCGAGACCTGCTGCGTATGTCGCCCAGATCACCACTGCCAGCGCGACCCACCGGACGAACCAGAACTTCGGCTGCTTGGTGATGCCGCTCGACAATGTGAGGGCGGTGCGCCCACCTGGGATGAAACGTGCGGTGATGAGCAGCAGTCCGCCGCGTTGACGGATCTGGTCGGACGCCCACCGCAAGCGCATGGCGAACTTCGGTTTGCGCTCGGCGCGGCGCTCGAATCGTTCGGAGAAGCGTCGTCCGATGGCATACGCAGTGTTGTCGCCGAGAAACGCTCCCACCGCCCCGGCGATGATCACCGCGTACAGCGGATATCCGGCCTCGCCGGTAGCAACGGCTACTCCGCCGATGATGACCGTGGTCTCGCTGGGTACCACGGGTACGACCGAGTCGAGATAGGCGACACCGAAGATGACTGCGAGAAACCACCAGTTGCCGGCCCAGTCGGCCAGCCCGTCGGTGAGATCGGAGATGAAACTGAAGATGCCGGCGGTCATGTGCGGCTCACGTTACTCAGCGCGCGATTCGATCGCGGAGGCGCAGCGCGGTGTCGGTCGCCTCGACTGCGGTATCGGCGAGCACCGTCAGGTGCCCCATCTTGCGTCCCGCCCGTGGTTCGGACTTGCCGTAGAGGTGGAGCTTGGCGCGGGGCTCGATGAGCACCTGGGCCCAGTCGGGCTCACCGCGTTGCCACAGGTCGCCGAGCAGGTTCACCATCGCGACGGCCGGGGTAGTGAGTCGGGTGGCTCCCAGACCCAGGGCGCAGACTGCGCGGATCTGCTGCTCGAATTGGCTGGTGACGCAGGCGTCGAGCGTCCAGTGGCCGCTGTTGTGGGGTCGCGGCGCGAGCTCGTTCACCAACAGGTGACCGCCCACGACGAACATCTCTACCGCCAGCACACCGACATACTCGAGACCGACGGCTATGGCGGTGGCAAGCTCGGTGGCGCCAGGCGCCGGCTGGGCCGGTACCACGGTGACGTCGAGGATGCCGCCGACATGGACGTTCTCCATCAGCGGATACACCGCGGTGAGACCGTTGGCGCTGCGGGCAACAAGCACCGACACCTCTCGATCGAGTGTGAGACGCTGCTCGAGCACGCATGGCTGTCGGCCCAGCAATTGCCATGCGCTGGCCAGCTCGTCGTGGCTGTTGACGATGGCCTGACCCTTGCCGTCGTAGCCGAGTCTGCTCGTCTTCAAGATCGCCGGATACGTGCATCGGGGGGTGACGATGTCGGAGTCGTCTGCGATCACGGTGAAGGGTGCCGTGGGTGCTCCGATGCTGCGCAGGAACTCCTTTTCGACTCGCCGATCTTGGGCGGTGGCGATTGCGTGCGGGGATGGGTGCACTGTGGTGAGCTGTGCGAGTCGCGCGAGCGAGTGTGCCGGTGGGTTTTCGAACTCGGTGGTGACGACCGAACACTGGCGGCCGAGCTCGTCGAGCGCTGCGGGGTCGTCGTACTCGGCCACCAGATGCACGTCGGCAATGCGGCCAGCGGGAGCCAAGGGGTCGGGCTCGAGCATCATCGTGCGGTAGCCCATGCGATGCGCGGCGAGCAGTGCGTAGCGACCGAGTTGGCCGCCTCCCAGAATGCCGATGGTCGCCGGCGGCGTGATCATGCGGGTGGTAGCTGGCTGTCGGCTGCCTGATCGTGCCGCTGTCGGCGGTAGCGGATGAGGGCCTGGCCGAGGTCGGCATCGTGGGCCGCCAACAGCGCGACTGCGAACAACGCGGCGTTGGTGGCCCCTGCTGCTCCGATGGCGAACGTGGCCACGGGTACTCCGGCCGGCATCTGCACGATCGAGTACAACGAATCCTGCCCGCCCAGATGGCGGCCGGGCACTGGCACGCCGAGCACGGGTACCGTCGTCTTCGCGGCAAGCATGCCGGGCAGATGAGCGGCTCCGCCGGCGCCGGCGATGATGGCACGCAGGCCGTGGTGCGCTGCGGCTTCGGCGAACGCAAACATCTCGTCGGGCA
Source organism: Ilumatobacteraceae bacterium (assembly GCA_043748395.1). Classification (GTDB taxonomy): domain Bacteria; phylum Actinomycetota; class Acidimicrobiia; order Acidimicrobiales; family Ilumatobacteraceae; genus JAYTNH01. Next base: position 6,030 of record JAYTNH010000035.1, read on the forward strand.
TGCGATGCGCCGACAGCACCTGCGTCTCGTGCGCGACACCGAATTCGGTGAGCACATCGACCGCGTGGTGCATGGTGTCCCAGTCGCTCGACGACCCCATCACCACCGCGACCAGCGTCTCGTCGTTCACCCGTTCAGTCTGCCCCACGCCACGGCGTCGCTTCGAACTTCGGCGTGTTCTACAAACGCGAACCGGCTCGTTCGCCTTCGATCACGGCGGCGTGGGCGCGGCGTGGGGCGACACAGTCGCCGACGCGTTCGACGCTGACACCGGCGGCCTTGAGATCGTTGTACAGCCATTCCACCGGATTGGGTGGCACGGCGAGTACCACCCAGTCGGGGGAGCGCGTGACGTTGAGGCCGGTGGGGTGATGTAACAGGGTGAGCTCGCGCCCAACGAGGCCCATGGGCACCAGATCGGTGGACTGCACGATTCCCTTGGTGCTGGCGCGCATCCACCAGTTCTCCATGTCGAGCGTGATGCCGAGGTCTTGGCCCACCACCATGCCGGGCGTGACGATCTCGACATCGCAGCCGCGATCGGCCAACACTTCGGCCACCGAGGTGGCGTGGTGGAAGCCGATCTCGTCGATGATGACCACCTGCCCGAACGGTTGCGCGCTGCCCTCGAGCACCTCGCGCACATCGGCCACGCCCGCCCTCGTGGCGGTGGTGTTGGTGTTGGTGTTGGTGGTGGCATTGGCATCGGCATCGGCGGGCACCCAGTAGGGCCGCTGCGGTTCGGCCCCCATGGCCACGATCACGTGGTCGGGCGCCTGCTCGGTGACGAGGCCCGGCCACACTCCGACGCCGTAGTTGATGGTGACGCCGAGGCGCCGGCATTCGGTGAGCTGATTGCGGATCATGTCGCCGAACTCGGCCCGGTTGGGCACGCTCGCCGCGATGCGCACCTGACCTCCGGCCTCGGCGTCGCGCTCGTACACCGTGACGTGATGCCCGCGCCGTGCGGCGGCGATGGCCGCCTGCAGGCCTGCCGGGCCAGCACCGACCACCATGACGCGCTTGGGTTTGGGTGTGATGCCCACAACCGGCGTTGCTTCGCGTCCCGTGCGGGGGTTCTCGATGCACCCGAGCCAGCGATTGAGGCCCATGCGGCCGACGCACTCCTGATTGCAGCTGAGGCACAGCCGAATGTCGTCGGTGGCTCCGGCGCGTGCCTTGGCGGCGAAGTCGGCATCGGCGATCTGACCGCGCACCACACCCACCAGATCGCAATGGCCCTCGGCCAACGCCCGCTCGGCCTGCAGCGGGTCTTTGAAGCGCCCGACCCCCACCACCGGCAGATCGACCGCCTTGCGGAGCGCCGACGGAATGAACATCGCGTAGCCGGGCGGAATGTGCATGCTCGCTTCGATCATGAACAGGCTCGCGGTCGCAACTCCGATGGACGTGTTGATGTAGTCGACGTGCCCGGTTGCTTCGACGATCTGGGCGATCTGAACTGCGTCGTCGATGGTGGTGCCACCTTCGATGAGCTCGTCGCCACAAATGCGTACGCCGAGCGCGAGCCCCCCACCGATCACGCGCCGCACTGCCGCCACGATGTCGACCATCAGTCGTGCTCGGTTTGCCAGCGTGCCGCCGTAGGCATCGGTGCGCTTGTTGGTCGCCGGCGACAGGAAACCGCGCACGATCGATGAGTGGCTGCACTGCAGCTCGATGCCATCGAAGCCCCCTTCGGCGCAGTGCTCCGCGACCAGCGCATAGCCGGCCACGATCTCGTCGATCTCGGCCTGGTTGATGGCCTTGGGCACTTCACGGAACAGCGGGTCGGCCACTGCCGACGGCGCCCATACGGGCAGGCGCGAGTACATCGACGAGGCTTGCCCGCCGTTGTGGTTGATCTGCGCGAAGATCGGCACACGATGCCGGTGTACGGCCTCGGTGATGGCGCGATAGCCAGGGATCACGTCGCGGTGGAAGCCGTGGATCAGCTTCTCGTACGGCCAGTCGGTGGGGTGAGTTGAGTGCTCCTCGGTGATGATCAACCCTGCGCCCCCGGCGGCGCGGGCGGCGTAGTACGCGGCGTGTTGTTCGGTGGGCTTGCCGTCGCGGGCGTAGTTGGTGAGATGCGCGCTGAACACGATGCGGTTGCGTGCAGTGACCGGGCCGAGCTGCAGCGGTGTCCAGAGGTACCGGTACGCCATCGCTGGCAATCTACGGCGTCAGGGGTTGCGCTGGCACAGCCACCATGTGAGCACACCCAATCCGATCAGCGCAGCCAATCCGATCAGTGCCCACTTCGGCTTCACCTTCTGTGTGTGCTCAGTGCTGAGTTGCTTGCTGACGAGCTGCACGACCCATTCGCTGAGCTGGTAGGCGATCGTGACCGAGGCGACAGCCAACGTGACGTGGAACAACACCGCAATCGTCCACGACGCCACCCACCCGGCGCGATACAGCTTGGCCAGCGCCCACGGCAGGCACACGATCAGCGGGACGACCAGCGCGGCGATGAGCCCGTAGATGAGCTCTCTGTTCCACGGGCGGTCACCCATCCAGCAGATGACCTCGATCTGGTCGAACAGGTCGAGTGTGGCGAAGTAGCCGAGCGCACCGACGACGAAGAGCCCGAGGTACATCGTGAATGCGAGCAGCTTGCTCGGTAGCGATCGCACGCTGCCCAGGGTGACCGCCGACCAGACGATCCACCGGCGTAGCAACGGTGTGCCCAGGTCGGCCATGGCCTCGCGGAATATGCGGTCGGCCTCGACCGGCGAGACGTCGGGACCATCGTGTTCCTTGTGGCCTTCGGTGATCAGGCCGTCGTGTACCAACGCAGCCGGAAGATGCAACCCGCTCTTGGGCACCAGCCAGGTGAGCATCTGTGGCACTGAGGTGAGGTCGGTGGTGAACCGCTTGATCGGTGGCTTCGCGTTCGGGTCGGGATTCTGGAGGTGTCTGGCAGGCACGATCACGTCGACGTCGGTGAGATCGCGCAGCCGACGCACGCGGTAGCCGACGCGTTTCACCATCGCCCATTCCTCGGTGCCCTCGGGTGTGGTGACGCGCTCGAGATCGATCATGGCTTCGCTGCCGTAGCCGACATCGCCATCGAAGAACCTGCTGGGTGTCGGCTGCACGAGTTCCATGTCGCATGCTTGCACGGTGCGCCTGCGCGATCTGACACGATTGAGCCATGGCAGACCCAGAAGTGAGTATGGACATGACCAACGACGAGCGTGAAGCCTTCATGGCCGAGGTACACGTAGGAGTGCTGGCGATCGATCATCCGGGTCACGGCCCGCTCGCACTACCAATCTGGTATCAGTGGGAAGACGGTCAGGTGCTCATCGGCATGGACGGTGGGTCGTTGAAGGCCAGGCTGCTCACCGCCGCCGGCCGGGCCACTATGACGGTGCAGACCGAAGCGCCGCCCTACAAGTACGCCAGTGTCGAGGGGCCCGTGAGCATTGAGCACGAGCAACGCGACGATCTCGAGATGGCCAGCCGGTACCTCGGCCCCGAACTGGGCGCGTGGTACGCGCAGAACAACCCGAGCACATCTCAGTCGGTGGTGGTCAGGCTCACACCAGAGAAGTGGCGCACCTGCGACTTCGCCAAGATGTTGTAGCTCCGGCACCGCCACTCGCGTATCGCGCGGCACGGCGCGGGTGTCGCGTAGGGTGACCGCGTGGAAGACCTGAACGGAAAAGTGGCAGTTGTCACCGGGGGAGCCAGCGGCATCGGCCGCGCCATGGCCACCGCATTCGCAGCCGAAGGCATGAAGGTGGTGCTCGCCGATCTCGACGAAGTACGCATGCGCGACGTCGAGGCCGAACTGAGCGAACGCGGCACCGAAGTGCTGCCCGTGCTGTGCGACACCTCGCTCGAAGCGAGCGTGCAAGACCTTGCACGCATCACGCTCGAACGTTTCGGCGGAGCTCACGTGCTGTGCAACAACGCCGGCATCGTTGGCAGGGGCAGTCCGTGGACCGGGCCGATGAGTGCATGGGAGTGGGTGATCGGCATCAACCTGTACGGCGTCATCCACGGCATCCGCGCGTTTTTGCCCATCATGCAAGATCAGGGTGAAGGGCACATCGTGAACACCGCCTCGATGGCCGGTCTGGTGGGCGTGCCAGGTGCCACCGCCTACGCCGTGGCCAAGAGCGGCGTGGTGGCGCTCAGCGAGAGCCTGTTTCTCGAGCTTCGGTCGACGGCTTCGCCCGTGGGCGTGAGCGTGCTGTGTCCCGCATTCGTGCGTACCAACCTGATGACGACCCAGCAGTGGTCGACGCACCTCGGCGAAGAGCCCGTGGTGCCCGAGAGCCCCACGACGGAAATGGTGAGCGAACTGTTCAAGCAGGCCATCGCGGGCGGCCTCGATCCGGCCGAGGTTGCTCGGCAAGTGGTCGGCGCGATCCAGGCCAACCAGTTCTGGATACTCACCCACCCCGAGACGCGCCAGGCGCCAGTCGAGCGGATGATGCGCGCCGCAGCACAAGAGAACCCTGCATGACCAAGGCCGGGGGCGGTGGCCAGCCGCCGCGACGTCGCAACACGCGCACCTCGGCGTTCGGAGTCGGCCGCCGCGAGGGCCACGACTCGTCAGCGTTCTACGACCGCTTCCAGGCACCTCAGATCAGCGACGACGATCACATCGGTGTGACCGAAATAGTCGATGTCGTGCATGTGGGCGATGCCCGCCACATGACGCATGTGGCCGACAACAGCGTCGCGCTGGTGGTCACCTCGCCGCCGTACTTCGCGGGCAAGGCCTACGAGGAAGCACTCGGCACCGGCCATGTTCCGGCAACCTACGTCGAGTATCTCGTACAGCTTCGCGACGTGTTCGCCGAATGCGTTCGGGTGCTCGAGTCGGGTGGGCGCATCGCAGTGAACGTCGCCAACTTGGGGCGCCGTCCATACCGTTCGCTCGCAGCCGATGTCACTGCGATCTTGCGGGATGATCTGCGACTGCTGCTCCGCGGCGAGGTGGTGTGGGTGAAGCAGCGCGGCGCGGCCGGCAATTGCGCGTGGGGCAGCTTTCAACGGCCAGGCAACCCGGTGCTGCGCGACCTCAGCGAGCGCGTGATCATCGCCAGCAAGGGTCGCTTCGACCGCGCCCTGTCACCCAAACAGCGTCAGGCGCGAGGGCTGCCGTCGGTGAGCACCCTCAGTCGCGACGAGTTCATGGAGGCCACGGTCGATGTGTGGGAGATCCCTCCCGAGAGCGCAGCAAGGGTGGGCCATCCTGCTCCGTTTCCCGTGGCGTTGCCCGAGCGACTCATCCACATGAACACCTACGAAGGCGACCTCGTACTCGACCCGTACATGGGGTCGGGTAGCACTGCGGTGGCGGCGGTTCGTGCCGGTCGGCACTTCGTCGGATACGACACAGACGAGTCGTACGTCGGGTCGGCCATGCAACGCGTGAACCACGAGCGGCCGATTCCGGTGGTTCGGCTCGGTGCCAGCGATGGGCGACGTACCGACCCCGTCACGGGTGGTTGGTCAGCCAAGGAGATGGCCAAGGCAATGCTGCTCGATGCCGGCTTCACCGACATCGACGACACGGCCAACGTGATCGCAGGAGTGAAGCCCACGCTCAGCGCGACGCACCGTGGCCACCGATGGTGGTTCGAGGTGGTGGGCGGTCGCACCAGCAGCCGACCGGGCGCGCAGCGCATCGAACTGCTGTGGCGCGCGATCGCCAAGGGTGCCCTGGCCCGCGAGGTCGACCCATCGGCGCGCTACGTGGTGGTGACCACCGCAGTGCCCGCAGCGGCGAGTGGCGGCCGGGCGCTCGCGGCCGTGACTGGTCCCGGTAAGTCGATCGAGGCAGTGATCGACCTCACGGCTACAGATGCGGTGGCGCAGTTGCGGGCGCTCATCCACCCAGCGGGCTGAGCAGCAGATCGAACCGTGCGTCGGTCCACGATGCCAAGGCCGCGGCCGGGCGGCCGCCAGTGACCAGAAGGTGTCGCACGAGGCGTCCTTTCGCTGCCTTGGCGTCGTGCCCGGCCACCTTGCCGTCGCGTTCGACGAACGTCACCGACACGCCGCGCACACCGTGCGGCACCCACGCGGCACGGTGTTCGTGAGGCAGCAGGTCGACCACATATCGGTCGCGTAGGTGGTCGTTGAGAACGGCCGACAGCGGTCCACGCCACCACGTCGAGAGCTTGCCCATCGGCTTCAGCGAAGCTCCGGTCTTGAGCCGGTAATCGGGGATCGGGTCGTCGAGTGACAGCAGGCCGTGCAGCCCAGAAACAACGATCACCGAGGTCGCCGCGCGCCGTCGTGCGGCCGCAGTGAGGGTGCGCAGGCCGATGTGGTCCCACACCACGCCGGTGTACCGCTCGGCCGCTGGCAGCGTGGGTGCGCCGAGCAGGGCCGTGTTGGCCGATTGCGCTCGCGTCAGCAACGCACCGCCGACGCCGAGCAACTGCTGGTTGCCGCCGCGCGCCTGTGCCAACGCCTTCACCACCTGGACGCGCTGCTTGCCGAGGGCCTCGCCGAACACCCCGTCGGTCGCAGACCATGCCGGCCCGCAGCCACCCTCGGCCTTGCCCTCCGACGGCGGCAACAGAACGGCGAGTGAGACACTCCGCGATGGCATGGCTCAGATTCAACCTGAATATGATGGGCAGATGCGAGTGCACATCGATGCAGAGAAGTGTCAGGGGCACAATCGTTGCTACGCATTGGCGCCCGAGTTGTTCGACGTCGACGACTACGGCCAAGCCATCGTCATCGGCGACGGTGATGTCGAGGCGGGGCTCCACGACAAGGCACGGCTCGCCGTGGCCAACTGTCCCGAGTTCGCCATCACCATCACCGACGCGTGACATGAGCTACGACACCGGCGCGTCGGCCGCGCCCCAGAGCTTGTATGGCCCCGTCACCGACTGGGCAACCGACTTCGATCACGCCGACCCCGAGTACAACGCCCACGTGCACGAGATCTGGGCCGACCTGCGCGACACCTGCCCGGTGGCCCACACCGATCGCTACCACGGTGCATGGCTGCCCGTCACGCACGACGATGTCAGTCGCATCGCATACGACACCGAGAACTTCACGTCGCGTTCGGTCATCGTCAGCGCTAGCGAGATTCTTGCGCAGGCTCCGGTCGGCGGGGTGCCACCTATCAGCAGCGATCCGCCTTTCCATCACCACGCGCGCAGGGTGCTGCTGCCGCCGTTCGCCCCCAAGAAGATCGAGCCGTGGGAAGACGAAGTGCGCACGCTCTGCAACCGACTCATCGACGACATGGGCGATGCCGACGTCGTCGATGCCGCCGTGCACTACGCGCAACACATTCCGGTCAACGTCATCGCGCGCATGTTGGGGTTTCCACCAGAAGACGGCGACACCTTCCGGGGTTTCGTCCACGACATCATCGAAGGGGTCAATCGGCCCCCGGCTCTGCGCATGGAGGCGTTCGGGCGTCTCGACGCGTACCTCGAAGCCCAACTCGCCGATCACGACGCCAACCCGCGCGATGACCTCACCACGTTCCTCATGAACGCCACGCTGTTCGATCAGCCGCTGTCGCACCAGCACGTGCGCGGCAGCATCGTGTTGCTGCTCATTGCAGGCATCGATACCACCTGGAGCGCCATCGGTTCCAGCTTGTTTCACCTGGCCAGCCACCCGCACGACCTGCACCGACTGAACAACGAGCCCCATTTGTGGCCCACTGCAATCGAGGAGTTCTTGAGGTTCTATGCACCGGTCACCATGGCCCGCATGGTGGCCAAAGACCACGACTTCAACGGTTGCCCCATGAAGGTCGACGACTGGGTGCTGTTGCCGTTTCCGGCCGCCAACGTCGATCCCGCCGAGTTCGATCGCGCCGACGAAGTGCTCATCGACCGCGAAGTCAACCGCCACGCCGCGTTCGGGTTGGGCATCCACCGTTGCCTCGGTAGCAACCTGGCCCGACTCGAGCTCACGGTGGCGGTGCAAGAGTTCGTGAAGCGGTTCCCAGGCTTCGAGTTGGCCGATCCATCCGATGTCCGCTGGAGCGTCGGTCAGATCCGCGGCCCCCGCCAGCTTCCTGTCCGCATCACTCAACGCGCCTAACGCGCCGCCACCGCTGTGTCGGGATCGCCCGCGAGTGAACAGTTTCGGCGCTGGCTGATGGGCGCGACCTTGCTCGGCGCGGCGATCCGCATTGCCATGCTGGTGTCGAAGTGGAACGAGCAGCTGAAGCTCAACGACTCGCTGTACTACATGGCGCAGGCCGTGCACAACGGTCACGGACGTTGGTTTCGCGACTTCTACGGCATCTACCCGGCAGCCGAGCATCCGCCGCTCACCTCGCTCATCCTCACACCAGCGGGTCTGCTGCACAGCCCGATCCCGTCGATGCGACTGACGATGACACTGGTCGGCATCGCCGTGGTTCCACTGGTGGGTCTACTTGGTCTGCGACTTGCGGGTCGTCGCGTTGGCGTCGTGGCGGCGCTGCTCGCCGCGGTCTACCCGAACCTGTGGATGAGCGACTCGCTGATCATGTCGGAGACCATTGGTCACGTGGTGGTGGTGACGACGCTGATCGCGGCATGGCGGCACCGGCAACGCTTCACGCCAACGACGGCGCTGGTGCTCGGTGCGAGCATCGGGGTGGCCGCGCTGGCTCGTGCCGAACTGCTGGTGCTGGTGCCGGTGCTGGGCCTCATCGGTGTTCGGCGCGGTTCGTTCACGACCTGGATCTGGCGCGCGGCCTTGGTGAGCATCGCCGCGGTGTGCGTGCTAGCACCCTGGGTGGTGTTCAACCTCACGCGGTTCAACGCGCCCGTGCTCATCAGCACTGGCGATGGTCCCACACTGAGGGGCGCCAACTGCGCCGACAGCTACTACGGCCCTGGCATGGGCGGATGGTCGGTGCTGTGCACCGCCGATCCGCTGCTCGACAACGGCGAAGATGCATCGCAGCGCACGCGGCGCGAGCGGCACGAAGCGTTCACGTACATCAACCAACATCGTGCCCGACTGCCGATTGTGGTTGGTGCCCGCGTGTTGCGCCTGCTCGACCTGTTCGGGTTGGGCGATCAGGTCCACTCCGACATCGGTGAGGAACGTTACGCGTGGTCGGTGTGGGCCGGCGTGGTGAGTTGGTGGATGCTCGCGCCGCTCGCAGCACTGGGTTGGGGGCGACGACGGAGCACCGATGGCCTGATCATGGTGGCCCCCGCGATGTGCGTGGCCGTGTCAGCCGTGGTGTTCTACAGCTC
>JAYTNH010000036.1:0-4543 GCA_043748395.1 Ilumatobacteraceae bacterium
AGCCTCACCGGCATCGAGAGTCCCATCATCGTCGTCTTCGGCGACCGGTTTCCCATGATCACAGCGCACAAGGTGCTGGCGGCCTACGCGTGCCTCGCGCCGCGCATCGTCACGGGTCAGTTCGACCCCACTCGCCATCGGGCGATCTGGCCGAGCACCGGCAACTACGCGCGTGGCGGCATCGCGATCAGCCGCATCATGGCCAGTCGTGGCGTCGCCATCTTGCCGGCCGGAATGAGCCAAGAGCGGTTCGATTGGCTCGATCAGTGGTGCGAGAACCCCGCCGAAGACGTCATCCGCACCGTCGGCACCGAGAGCAACGTGAAGGAGATCTACGACGCCTGCAACGAGTTGGCCACCGACCCCGACAACTTCGTGCTCAACCAATTCTGCGAGTTCGGCAACCACCTCGGTCACTACGAGGTCACCGGGCGGGCGCTCGGCCATGCGTTCGAGGTGGCCCGAGCCGCGAGCGGGCGCGACTGGCGACTGGCGGCTTTCACCAGTGCAACAGGTTCGGCGGGCACCATCGCCGCTGGCGACCGGCTCAAGGACGAATACGGCACGCGCATTGTGGCGGTCGAGGCGCTCGAGTGTCCCACGATGCTCGAGAACGGGTTCGGCGAACACAACATCCAGGGCATCGGCGACAAGCACATCCCGCTCATCCACAACGTCACCAACACCGACGTCGTGGTCGGCATCAGCGACAAGGCGACCGACGAGCTCGACGTGCTGTTCAACACGCCGGCCGGTCGCGCGTACCTGGTTGATCGCAAAGGTGTACCGGTCGAGCTGGTGGCGGCACTCGAGCACTTCGGGTTCTCGTCCATCTGCAACGTGCTTGCCTCGATCAAGACTGCCAAGCTGCTCGGCCTCGGTCCCGACGATGCCATCGTCACCATCGCGACAGACGGCGCAGCGCTCTATCCCAGTGAGCGGGCCAAGACCCTCGCCGCTCGGTTCGGCGGCGACTTCGACGCGATCGCAGCCGCCGAGGTGTTCGGCGAGCATTTGGCCGATGTCGACACGTCGGCCACCATCGAATGCACCGAACGCGATCGCAACCGCATCTTCAACCTGGGCTACTACACGTGGGTCGAGCAACAGGGCACGCCGTTCGAGCTGTTCGAGGCGCGGCGCGCGCAGTCGTTCTGGACCGGTCTGCGCCGCTTGCTGCCGGTGTGGGACGACATGATCACCGAGTTCAACGGGCGCGTGAGTGCGGGCTGACCGACGGTGAATCGCTCGATCGGGTGGCGATGCGCAACGTGCGGAGCCACGCTCGACATCGCCGCTGTCTTCCCATGGCGGTGTCCCAACTCCACCGACGTCGATCGCCACCACGTGCTGCGCATCGTTCGCGCTCCTGGTTTGCTGGCGGCTACCGACGACGCCCACCCGTTCGTCGCGTTCGACAGCGAGTTGGCCTGGGCGGGGTGTGCATCTGCTCATGGCATGACCGCCTCGGCGCGGGCTGCACTCGTGTACGAGCTCGACGACGCCGTGCGAGACGTGGGTGGTGTCGGCTTCGCGGTGACGCCGTTTGCGCGACAAGACGCGATGTCCGACGCGCTCGGGTTCGACCCTGACGGCGGTGTGTGGGTGAAGGACGAAACTTGCAACGTGGGCGGCAGCCACAAGGCACGCCACCTGTTCACGGTGTTGCTGCACCTGCGTGCGTGCGAGACGCTCGGGCTCGCGCCGTGGGTGACGCCCTCCGAGCGTCCCCCGCTCGCCATTGCCTCGTGCGGCAACGCCGCCATCGCTGCGGCCACGTTGGCAGCTGCACTTCGTTGGCCGCTCACGGTGTTCATACCACCATGGGCGTCCCAGTCGGTGGTCGCGACGCTGCGTGCTTACGGCGCGACGCTGCAGGTGTGTCAACGACTCGTCACCGACGCGCCGGGCGATCCGTGCATCTATCGGTTCCGTGAGGCAGTGGCGGGTGGGGCCGTGCCGTTCAGCGTGCAAGGCCCCGAGAACGCACTGTGCCTCGACGGTGGACGGGTCATGGGTTTCGAGATGCTCTCAGCGGGGTTCGAGCTCGACCGGGTGTTTGTGCAGGTCGGCGGTGGAGCACTGGCAGCAGGTCTCGCCGATGCGCTCGCCATCTTCCGCTCGGGCGCCCGGTTGCACGCCGTCCAGGCCCAAGGTTGTGCCCCGCTCGATCGCGCGTGGTCACGTGCGGTTGCACTGCCAGGAGGTGCCGCCACCGCTGCAGAGCACTGGGATGACTGCATGTGGCCATGGGAACACGAGCCAGCGTCGATCGCCGACGGCATCCTCGACGACGAGACCTACGACTGGATCGAAGTGGTCGAGGGGATGTTCCGATCGGGCGGTTCGCCGGTGGTTGCAACCGAGGCCGACTTGACCACGGCCCACGAGATCGGGGTGCGGCGAACGGCTATCGATGTGAGTGCGACGGGCACAGCCGGGTTGGCCGGACTGATCGCAATGCGCGAGCGGGTGGCCGACTCAGATCGTGTCGCCGTGGTGTTCAGCGGTGCCGAACGTTGACCTGAATCAACCGCGCACTTCTCAGTCCCGCTGCACTTCGTTGAGGCGACCGTCGGCTACGTCGTAGACGAAACCGCGGATGTGGTCCTTGTGGAGCACGAACGGGCTCAACTGCAGACGCGCGATCGACTGCCGCACGTCGACGTAGGGATCGTCGAAGTTCTCGAGTGCCCACCACGGCTTGATACCGCACTCGGCGGCGATCTCCTGCTTGAACTCGTCGTCGCTGACACCTTGCAGACCGCAGTTGGTGTGATGGATCAGCACCACCTCGCGTGTGCCGAGACGACGCTGCGACAGCACCAGTGATCTGATGACGTCGTCGGTCACCACTCCGCCGGCGTTACGAATCACGTGGGCCTCACCGTGTTCGAGGCCCAACATGGCGAAGATGTCCATGCGGCCGTCCATGCACGCCACGATCACCAACCGACGTTTTGGTGCCAGGGCCAGATCGCCATCGTGGAAGTCTTCGACATAGCGGGCATTGTTGGCGATCAGGTCGCCGGTGCTGGGGCGGAACGGTTGGTCGGTCACACGAGTTGCCTCATGGCGCCCGACGGTAGCCTTTCGACATGCCGCAGCAACCCTCCATCACACCCGTAGCGCTCGAGGCTGGGTTCGATCCCCGCAGCGACGTGTTCAACCGCCTGCTCAAGAACCGCGTCGTGATGCTCGGTACCGATGTGAACGACGACATCGCCAACCAGATCTGCGCCCAGTTGCTGTATCTCGAGGGCGAAGATGCCAACAGCGACATCTGGCTGTACATCAACAGCCCCGGTGGTTCGGTCACTGCCGGTATGGCCATCTACGACACCATGCAGTTCGTGTCATGCCAGATCGCCACCGTGTGCATGGGCATGGCCGCCTCGATGGGCCAGTTCCTGCTCACGGCCGGGGCAGCAGGCAAGCGCTACACACTTCCCAATGCGCGCATCATGATGCACCAGCCACTTGCGGGCTTGCGCGGTCAGGCCACCGACATCGCCATTCAGGCCGAGCAATTGGCGTACACCAAGAAGCGCATGGCCGAGCTCATCGCCTTCCACTCGGGCCAAACACTCGAGAAGATCCAGGCCGACAGCGAGCGCGACCGTTGGTTCACCGCCGACGAGGCCAAGCAGTACGGCTTGGTCGACAACGTGATCGTGAAGCGCGGCGAGATTCTCTGACATCAGAGCCAGTGGCCGTGCGGCTTCGCGCCATGGCGAACAACCTCGCCGTCAGCCGGTTGATGCTCAGCCCGACGCGGGTGGTGCCTGCGGCACCGTCGGGTCGGTGAACCCCACGCCGCAGAGTTGGCGGGTGTATTCGTTCACGCGAGTCGCGGCCTGCTGCGAGGCGCGTGCTGTGTCGGCTGCGAGTTGCACCGACGCCGGATCGTTGGGAACGACCGAGGCCGCGGTCTCGACACTTGCAACCAGCGTGTCCCATTCGGCTTCGATCGCGAGCGGTGCACTGTCGCGCAGCGCGCGATACAGCACCACCGCTTGGTCGACGTCGGCCTGCGTGCCGATGTTGGGCGAGATGAGCTCGTCGCGAGCATTGCCCACCTCGGTGCAGTAGGTGGCTTCGCTGCCCTGCGGCTTGTCGGAGCATGCGGCGAGCGCGAGCAGCGCGACTCCCGAGGTGAGTAACAGCTTTCGCACCGCTGCAGTCTCTCAGTGTCAAGCCCTGTTCCGCCGTCACGCGCCCTTTCCACCCACCCAGCGTTTGCCGACTTTTGCACACGGGTTGTGGTTTCGTCGGCAATCGCACCCGGGGGGCCCGCGGCGTTTGCTGGGTGCGGGATCGCCCTGCGACCGTTGGCGCGCTGAAGGCTGCGCGCGCCGGTAGGGTTTGCTCACCGTTGTGGGGCCGGATCTGCCCCTCCGATGCACTGCTTGGCGCATGTCGCCACCGTCGTTGGAGGAGCCGCATGATTGCTGCCATCCGTTCTGCCACCTTGCTGGGTGTAGAAGGCCGACCCGTCACCGTCGAGGTGCATGTGTCGCAGGGACTTCCCGGCTTCCAGATC
>JAYTNH010000037.1:0-5562 GCA_043748395.1 Ilumatobacteraceae bacterium
CCTTCGGCGTACACGAGGCCCATGGCGATGCCCGCAACGGAAGCCTTGATGGGCACACCCGCGTCCATGAGGGCCAAGCTGCCGGAGCAGACCGACGCCATCGACGTGGAACCGTTGGAGGCGAGCACCTCGGCCACCAGGCGCAGCGTGTAGCTGAACTCGTCCTGGCTGGGGAGCACGGGCAGCAGCGCACGGGCGGCGAGCGCACCGTGGCCGATCTCGCGACGCTTGGGCGTACCCACGCGGCCGGTCTCGCCGTTGGCCCACGGGGCCATGTTGTAGTGGAACAAGAAGTACTTCTTGGTCTCGGGGTTCAGAGTGTCGAGCATCTGGTTCATGCGCGGCATGCCCATGGTGACGACGTTCAGCACCTGGGTCTCGCCACGCTGGAACAAGCCGGTGCCGTGAGCCGTGGGCAGCACGCCAACTTCGGAGCTGAGCGGGCGAAGGTCGGCGGTACCGCGACCGTCGATGCGCTTGCCCTCTTCGACGATGCGCTTGCGCACAGCCTTCTTGGTGAGGCTGCGTACTGCTTCTTTCACCTCACGCTCGCGACCGGCAAGTGCGGCACCTTCGCCACAGAGCTTGGCGATGGCGTCGGCTGCAACCTCGTCGGTGGCGGCGTTGCGATCGGCCTTGGCGCTGATGGTGATGGCCTTGGCCAAGCCGTCGGTGGCGACGCCGGCGACGGCCTCGAGCACTTCGGGGGTGTAGTCGGCCGAGATGCTGTAGGTCATGGGCACGATGGCGCCCTTGACGGCAATCCAGCTGGCGACGAGTTCGCGCTGCAGGGCGATGGATTCTTTGATCCACACCTTGCAGGCCTCGAGGCCGCTGGCCAGCACTGCTTCGTCGACCTTGGGGGCGCCGGCTTCGTAGTAGCTGAAGCTCTTGGCGGTGCCACCGGCCTCGACCATCATGACGGCGACATCGCCGCTGTCGAGCTGACGACCGGCAACCACGAGCTCGAATGTGCTCGCTTCGCCCTCTTCGTACGTGGGGTGGGGAATCCACTCGCCGCTCTGGCTGTACGCCAGGCGAACGGCGCCGATGGGGCCGTCGAACGGAATGCCGCTGAGCATGAGCGACGCCGAGGCGGCGTTGATGCTGAGCACGTCGTGCGGCTGCTTCTGGTCGGAACCGATGACCGTGAGCACCACCTGGGTCTCGTTGCGGAAGCCTTCGGGGAAGGCCGGGCGCAGCGGACGATCGGTGAGGCGGCAGGTGAGGATGGCGTCCTCGCTGGGGCGACCCTCACGACGGAAGAACGAGCCGGGGATCTTGCCCGCTGCGTACTGACGCTCTTCGACGTCGATGGTGAGCGGGAAGAAGTCGGTGCCCGGACGGGCTTCCTTCGCCGCGTTGGCGGTGGCCAGCACCGTAGTGAGGCCGATGGACGCGACAACCGCGCCCTGGCTCTGCTGAGCCAGCTTTCCTGTCTCGAACGACAGGGTCTTGTCGGTCCCGCTGATGGGTCCCGACACTCGAATGGCGTCTGCCATTTGAGCTCCTTTCATGTCGGCGCGCCCCTTGGCGGCCGGTCGATGCCGGCACATCGGCGATGTGCCGGTTGAAGGAGCGACGGGGCCGGTTCCCAGTCGGCAACCTCGCTGTCTCGCAGAGTGCAAGACGCGGGATGGGCGACTGACAACCGACTTGGTTGTCGCTCCAGATTTGCTTATGTGTTCAGCGACGCAGACCGTTTGCTTGCACGATGTTGCGATAGCGCTCGACGTCGATGTTCTTGACGTAGTCGAGCATCCGCCGGCGACGACCCACGAGCATCAGCAAGCCACGACGGCTGTGGTGATCTTTCTTGTGGGACTTCAGGTGACCGGTGAGGTGGTTGATCCGGCCGGTGAGCAGAGCGATCTGCACCTCGGGCGAACCGGTATCGGATTCGTGCAACTTGTGCGCGTCGATGATCTCTTGATCTGCCATGGTGGCAATTGCCTTCCTGGTGGAGGTCGCGGACAACCGAAGGGTCGTTTCGCATCGCGCCAGAGGTAGGGCCCCAGCGGACGCAACAACTCTACCAGCCCTGTTGCCGGTCGGTACGCTCGCGGCGATGTTCGATTCGTCGTCGGTCGCAGGCCCAGCCGTCACTGTGCGCGGGCTCGCGAAGGCATTCGGTGAGCTCGACATCATTGGGGACACCATGATTGGGGACACGAGCGCCCCGCTCGATCTCGACATCGAACCAGGCACGTTCGTGAGCATCATCGGGCCCTCTGGGTGCGGCAAGAGCACGCTGTTACGCGTGATCGCCGGGCTCGAACCGGCAACGTCCGGCGATGTGGTGGTGTTCGGTCAATCCCCACAACTCGCACGCACGCACAAGCGTGTGGCCATGGTGCCCCAGCAGCCTGGGCTGCTGCCGTGGCGCACTGTGGCCGCGAACGCCAGCCTGTTGCTCGATGTGAACAAGCGCGCCAACCCGGTCGACGTCGGCGATCCGGTGCGACTGCTCGGGGCCGTGGGGCTCGACGAGTTCGTGCATGCCTACCCGCACGAACTGAGCGGGGGCATGCAGCAGCGTGTGGCGTTGGTTCGCGCGCTCGCCCTCAACGCCCCGCTGTTGGTGATGGACGAGCCGTTCGCTGCGCTCGACGAGATCACCCGCGCCGAGATGCGCGTCTTGGTCAACCGCCTGGTGAGTGGCACGGGCGTGACCGTGCTTTTCGTCACGCACTCGATCGACGAAGCAGTGGCCCTGAGCGATCGCGTGTTGGTGAGCTCGCCCCGCCCGTTGCGAGTGGTGGCCGACGTCGCCATCGACCTACCACGACCGCGGGCGACGAACATCGAGGATCAGCCCCGATTCGTCGAACTCAGCCGCTCCGTACGCAGTGCGTTGCGCGAGGCGATGCAAGCATGAAGTCGAAGACCATCGTCGCGCCCATCGTGGGCGTCGTCACCTTTCTCGCCGTCTGGGAGTTCGTCGTGCGCGTCTTTGCGGTGCGACCGTTCGTACTACGCGCACCATCGCGCATCTGCGCCTACCTGTGGAAGCACCTCGACGACTATGCCGGCGCTGGCTGGGTCACCGTGCAACACGCGCTCGTTGGTTTGGGGCTCGCGCTGCTCTCGGCGCTGCTCATCGGGTCGGCCATGGCTGCTTCGGCGTTCTTCGAGCAGGCCGCGCAGCCCGTGCTCACGCTGGTGCAGGTGACGCCGTTCGTGGCCTACATCGCCTCGATGGTGCTCTGGCTCGGCCCGGGCACACGACCGGCAGTATTCGTCGTGGCTCTGGTGTGCATGCCCGCGTTTGCCTTTGCCGCAGTCGACGGCATGCGCGGGGCCGATCCGGCCAGCCGCGAACTGCTCGCCTCCGTCGACGCCTCACGTTGGGAGGTGTTGTGGCGACTGCGTTTACCAGCGGCGTCACCGTCGTTGTTCACCGCCGCGCGCTACAACGTCGGGCTCGCCCTCATTGCCGCCTACCTGGTCGAAGGTGGCAACTTCGCCAACGAAGGTCTCGGCGCAATCGGCAAGCGGGCCGCCGCACTGAACGAGGGCAACGCGCTGTGGGGCGCAGTGTTCGCCATGGCGATCATCGGTAGCGTCATGCTGATCGCGATCTCGCTCGCACAGCGCTTCACCCTGCACTGGCATGCATCGCAACGATCGCAGCAACGGTGACCAAGGAGCATGACCCCCCGTCGAGCCGATACCGTGCCAGCCGATGGCTGACCTCACCGATCTGCGCGCACGCATCGACGAACTCGACCAAGCGCTCATCGCCATCGTCGCCGAACGTCTCGAGGTGTGTCGCGCTGTGGCCGAGGTGAAAGAGGGCACCGAGACGCCCGTCATCCAACCCGATCGCGTTCGCGACGTCGTCACCACGCGGCGCCAGCAGGCCATCGAATCGGGTGTCGATCCTGACTTCGCCGAGCAGCTGTTCAGGGTGCTGCTCACCGAGACCCACCGCATCGAGGTCGCCGGCCGACGCGCCGACTTCGCGCCCGAGAAGGCTGCGACGACCGGCGACCACCGGTCGGGGCTCGACACGGTGGCAACTCGCATCGATCACGTGGTCGTCGCAGTGCACGACCTTCCGGCCGCTCTCACCGCGCTCACCACTCGGTTCGGGTTTCACCGCGCCCCGTTGGCCGGTGGTGCGGCCGAGGGAGTGCACGCGCTCACAGCGGGGGGTGTCACCGTGGTGCTGGTGGGACCATCTGCCTCAGCGTCGGTGGCGACGTATCTCGAACACCACGGCCAAGGGGTACAGCACGTGGCGATCGAGGTGCTCAACGCTGGGTACGCCCGTGCCTACCTCGCCGGAAACGGTGCGCCGCTGCTCACCGACGTGGTGGTGGACGCCGACGGGCACGAACAGTTCTTCGCCGTCGACGATCCCGCTACTGGCCTGCAGTTCGGATTCATCTCACGTACCGGGCATCGTGTCGGTGTCGGCGCAGCCAATGTGCTCGCCCTGTTCGACGCACTCGCCGCTGGGTAGACGTGTCAGATGCCTGGCTGCCACGCAGCCTTCGTCGGCAGCCTTCGTCCGCTGCATCTGTAGCCTGTCGCCTACCTCTGAAGGGAACGCAATGACTCGTACCGGCGCAACGCTTGCAACACTGATCACGCTCGGCATGTTCGCGGCTGCGTGCTCCGACGACGCCACCACAGCCAGCACCACGCCACCCACCACGCCGGTAACCGAAGCGGTCACCTCGCCCGAGTTGGTTGTCAGCTCCGACGCTGCCTTTCCTGAGGCACGCTGAGGCCAACAAGGCCGCAGGCCCAGTGCTCTACTTGTCGAGCTTCGACTATGCAGCCACGGCGTCGATCGTCGAGGTGCTCGTCGCCAAGTCGAAGGGCTACTACGACGACGTGTGCCTCGACGTACAGATCAAGCCAAGCTTCTCGACCGACAACTATCCGCTCATCGCGGCCAACGAGGCCCAGTTCTCGTCGGGTGGCTCGTTCAGCGAAGTCGTCGACTTCGCCGGCCGCAACGATGCCGGCTTCGTCGTGCTTGCAGTCGACGGCCGCACCGGCATCGATGCGCTCATCGTGAAGGCCGGCGAGGCAACCACGCTCGAAGACCTGCAGGGCTCCACGATCGGCGTGAAGGGCCTCATCACGCCCAGCGTGAAGGCGATGCTTGCCAAGGCTGGGCTCGTCGAGGGCGCCGATTACCAGACCGTGTTGCTCGAGGGGTTCGATCCAAAGGTGCACATCGAGGTGCCCGGCATCGTCGCCTTCCCCGGCTACAAGAGCAACGAGCCGCTGCAACTCGAAGCCGCCGGCATCGAGTTCACGCTCTTCGATCCCACCGATTACGGCATTCCTGGCAGCTTTGGCATCATCTACAGCAACGCCACGTTCCTCGACGAGTTCCCCACTGCGGCCGAAGACTTCATGCGCGCCACCATGCATGGCCTGGCCGACGCCATCGCCGATCCCACGGCTGCCGCCCAGGTAGCGGTCGATGCGATCAACGCCAACGGCAATGCGCTGTTCTTGTCACCCGAAGGCGAGATTGCACGTTGGGCAGTCGATTCCAAGCTGGTGTCGTCGCTGTCGAGCACCGAGTTCCCTCCTGGC
>JAYTNH010000038.1:0-5881 GCA_043748395.1 Ilumatobacteraceae bacterium
ACGCACGCCGGAAAGGTCGATGGACATCATGCTGAACCGCTGGCTCACCTACCAGACTCTCGCCTGCCGGATGTGGGCGCGGTCGGCGTTCTACCAGGCGGGCGGCGCGTACGGGTTCCGCGATCAGCTCCAGGACATCATCTCGCTCGTCGTCGCCAAGCGCGAGATCGCCCGCAAGCACCTCCTGCGGGCCGCAGCGCGCCAGTTCGTCGATGGCGACGTGCAGCACTGGTGGCACCCGCCTTCCGGGCGCGGCGTGCGGACCCGGATCTCCGACGATCGGGTCTGGCTGCCCTTCGCCGTCGAGCGCTACCTCGCCGTCACCGGCGACACCGCCGTGCTCGACGAGACCGTGCCATACCTGGACGGAATGACGCTGCCGCCAGGCCAGATGGACGCGTACTTCCAGCCGGAGCAATCCACCGAGACGGCCTCGCTGTACCACCATTGCGCGGCGGCGCTCGACTGCAGCCTCGCGCTCGGCGCGCACGGGCTGCCGCTGATCGGGTCGGGCGACTGGAACGACGGTATGAACCGAGTCGGCCACGAGGGTCGCGGCGAGAGCATCTGGCTGGGCTGGTTCCTGTACTCGGCGCTTGCTGCGTTCGCCCCGATCGCCGAGACCCGCAACGACGCGCCCCGTGCCGCACGCTGGCGAGCCCACATGACGGTGCTGCAGCAGGCTCTCGAGCGCGACGGCTGGGACGGCGACTGGTACCGACGGGCCTTCTTCGACGACGGCACCCCGCTGGGTTCCGCGGTCAACTCGGAATGCCGCATCGACTCGATCGCACAATCGTGGAGCGTGCTGTCGGGTGCTGCCGATCCTGCTCGTGCGGCGCAGGCGATGGCAGCCGTGGATCAGTACCTCATCCGTCGCGGCGACGGGCTGGTATTGCTGTTCACCCCACCCTTCGACCACTCAGACGTCGACCCCGGCTACGTCAAAGGGTACCTACCCGGCATTCGCGAGAACGGCGGTCAGTACACGCACGGCGCAATCTGGTCGGTGCTCGCGTTCGCCGCATTGGGCGACGGCGACAAGGCCGGTGAGCTGTTCTCGCTGCTCAACCCGATCAACCATGCCAGCACGCGCGCGGGAATGCTCCGGTACAAGGTGGAGCCGTACGTGATGGCCGCCGACATCTACGCCGAGCCGCCGCACGTCGGTCGCGGTGGGTGGACGTGGTACACGGGTTCGGCGGGCTGGATGTACCGTGCCGGGATCGAGTCCATCCTCGGGTTCCGGCTGCGCGGCACGACGCTCGTGATCGATCCCTGCATCCCGCGCGCCTGGCCGGGGTACGAGATCGACTTCCGCTACCACTCCGCCAGGTACGAGATCGTCGTCGAGAACCCACACGAAGTCTGTCGCGGTGTGGCAACCGTGGAGCTGGACGGACAGCTGCTCCCCAGCGACAGCGTTGCCATCCCACTCGCCGACGACGGCGCCACGCACAGCGTGCGGGTCGTGCTCGGCTAGCACCCCATCGGACGATCCGACAACGCTGGATGTCTATGTGAAGAAGTGCATCAGTCGAGCAACTGCCGATTTCGTCGCCACGGGCGGTGAACTCGACCAACCGACACCCGGCCGATCTGTTGGTGTGAGCAGTGGGTGGAGCCAGGGATCGGCCGACGTGGCCGGCTTGCGTAACCGCAGCAGCGGTTCGGCGCCCCGCCAGCGGCCGGAAACTCTGTCACACCGGTGGCGCACGATGACATGGTCGAGAGGGAGACCAATGCGTCGAGTCCATGCGAGTCAAAACCACCCGAGTCGTCACCGTGTGACGGCTCGTCCGCGACTCGAGCCAATGGGGTGGCGAACCCTGCATCTGGTCGATGTCGACAACCTTCTGGGCGACCCTGGGTGTTGCGAGGGCGACACCATCAGCAACCTGTTCCACAGTTACCGGCAGGTGTCGTCGTTCAACGTCGGTGACCACGTGGTGGTCGCCACCGGCTGCAACGCACGCCATGCGCTGGCAGTCGAACTCGCTTGGCCGAACGTGTGTCACCGGCGTCGTGCCGGCGCTGATGGTGCCGATCTGGCACTGCTCGAAGAATCCGAGTGGGCCACCGCAGCGGGCCGCTTCGGCCGGGTGGTGATCGGTAGCGGCGACCGTATCTTCCTCGATGCGATGGACCGCCTCCGCGCCGTCGATATCAGGGTCGACTTCGTCGCCCGCCGACGCAGCCTCGCCAGTGCCATCGCCGTGCGAGCGCGAGACTGCATCCGGTTCCTCCCAGAGGTGGCCTGATGCGCACACAGCAACGAACGCTGCCCGAACTGCGGCGAGACCACCGTGATCGCAATCACATACGGCCTCCCGCATCTGGGCATGATGCAGGCAGCCGAGCGTGGCGAGATCATTCTCGGGTGACCACCAACCAACACCTGACGCCAATCCCGTGTACAGCGCCGCAAGTAGGCTGACCCAAGTGAGGCGCTCCGCGTGGTTGCTGGTGCTCGGCGTGATCTCGGCGTGTAGCGCTGCGGTTGCCGAGCCGGCTCCGTTGTCGGTGCCCAGCAGCACGACATCGTTCACGGTGCCGAGCACGACCTCGACGAGCACGACGAGCACGACGAGCAGCACGACGACCTCGACCAGCACGACCACTTCGACATCGGTGGTCGATCTCGAGCCGGAGTCGATCACCATCGCCTTCACCGGCGAGGTCCTGGCCCACCGAGCGATCAATCGTTGGGCGCTGCAGCCAGATGGCTCCTACGACTATCGGTCGATGCTCGACCACATCGCCCCGTTGACCAGCGCAGCCGACCTGACGATCTGCCACCTCGAGGCACCCGTGGCACCGCCCGGTGAGGAGGTCATGGTCGAACCACAACGCATCTCATCGGCGGCGGCGGTCACCGATGCACTCGCTGCCGCTGGATTCGACCGGTGCTCTACCGCGTCGAACCACTCGGTCGACCGCGGCGCAGCGGGTGTCGACGCCACCGTCGCTGCGTTCGAGGCGGAAGGTGTGCGGCAGTCAGGGGTGGCTCGCAGCGAGGCCGAGCGTCTCCCGGCGCTCGAAGCGGTGGGCGGATTCCAGGTCGCGCACCTCGCCTACAGCTACGGCTTCGATGGCACACCGTTGCCGGCGGGTGAGCCGTGGCGGGCGAACGTCATCGAGGTCGGTCAGATCCTCGCCGATGTCCGAGCCGAGCGTGCAGCCGGTGCCGACGTCGTGGTGCTCAGCCTGCACTGGGGTTCGTCGATGGCGTCACGGCCGACAGCGGCGCAACGGCGTCTCGCTGCGGAGCTCACCGAGTCGGGTGAGATCGACGTGATCGTCGGGCATCACGCGCACGTGATGCAGCCGATCGATCAGGTGAACGGCGCGTGGGTGGTGTGGGGCCTTGGCAACTTCCTGTCCGATCACCCCACGAGCGACCGGTGGCCGGCCTCGTCGCAGGACGGGGCGATCGTGACGTTCACGGTGACACGTGGGCCGGATGGGCGTGCGGTCGTGTCGGCCCCGGCGGTGCAGCCGACGTGGTGCGACAAGGACCACGGTTGGGTGGTGCGCTCGACGACCGAACGCGACGACCCGGCCCTGTCGGATGCAGTGCGTCAACAACTGGGTCGCTCGTACGACCGCACGGTCGCGCTCATGAGGGCGTACGTCGCCCCCTGAGTTGACGCCGCCGCTAGAGTCCGGCGCGACGATGATCGCCCTAACTGAGCAGAGAGCTGCCGTCCGCCGATTCCGGTGGCTGGCCATGGCCACGCCTGCTGCGGCAGGGCTGGTGTGGGTCGTGCGCCACAGACAGTCGGCGGCCGTCCGCTCTTGGTCGGCTCCTACGCTGGCTGGCCGATGATATGGGCCCCTGTATGCGCGGTCGGGTGGAGACGGTGGGACGGCGTTCATCCTTGCTGCACGGTCTGGTTTTCACGGGGGACGTCTTCGGCGAGGCGTTCGACGACCTCGCCAACGAGGGACGGGTGGTGGTGCCTGATCTCTTGGGCTTCGGCCGATCCCTCGATGCGAACCGGGACTCGTTCACTGCCGATGATCAGCTTGATGCACTCGATCGACTTGCCGAGCATCTCGGGTTGTTCGATTGTCGGTGGGTGATCGGGGCGCATTCGATGGGTTCGCCGCTGGCCGTTCGTTGGGCGGCGCGCCATGAAGAACGGGTTGAGCGGGTGGTGGGTTGGGGGGCTCCGATGTACGAGTCCCCAGAAGCCGCCACCGCCGGTCTCGCGGGCGATCTGATGGGCGAGCTCTTCGCCTTGGACACTCGGTGGGCCGAGGCGGCGTGCGCGGTCAGTTGTCGTCACCGCACACTCGCTGGTTGGATCACGGCCGCTGCTAAACCCACCTTGCCGGTGCCGATCTCCCGAGCCGTCTCGCACCACACCTGGCCCGCCTGCCGCGACTCCGTGCAGTACCTCGTGATGGATGTTGAGTGGCATGCACTGCTCGCAGCGCCCGATCGTGCAGGCACACCGGTAGAACTGGTGTGGGGCGCGAATGACGTGATCGGTGATGTCGAATATGCTCGCACCGTCATTGATCAGGGCGAACACTCTCGGGTGACATTGGTACCTGAGGTCGACCATTACCTGCCGTTGACCAATCCGGCGATCTGCCTGAGCCAACTGCTGAATCGTCCGCAGTCCACAGGCGATGAGATCTCGCGTCGTCGGCCTTCGTAGTGCATAGGTAGCGTGGGACTAGTCTTCACCTGCACGGCGGGATGATGGCGACGCAGACCGCAACGATTCTGGTGAGCGACATTGTTGGCTCGACCGATCTGCGCGTCGCGCTCGGCGAGGTGCGCGCCGAGGAGATCCGTCGGTTGCACGATCGGGCCCTCACCGATGTGGCCGAACGCGCTGGTGGCACGGTGATCAAGGGGCTCGGCGACGGGCTGCTCGTGTTGTACCCGGGCGCCAGCCAGGCCGTCAGTTCGGCTGTGGCGATGCACCAAACCGTGCACGCGCTGGCGCGGCGCGAGAGCTCGACTTGGCCATCCGGGTCGGTATCTCATCGGGAGATGTCACGGTCGAGGGCGGTGACTGCTTCGGGGTGCCTGTCATCGAGGCCTCCCGGCTGTGCTCAGCAGCGGGCACCGGTGAGATCTTCGCCGCGGACGTGGTGACCATGCTGGTGCGCGGTCGCGGAGGCTTCGCGATCGAACCGCTCGGTCCGCGCGAGCTGAAGGGGTTACCTGATCCGATCGAGGTACATCGCGTCGGGTGGGAACCGTTGCGCGGCATGGCCGACCTTCGTGGCCCCGCCCCCTACGTCGGGCGTGAGTTCGAGCGCTCCACGTTGCGCGAACGTTTCACGGCGGCCAATAACGGTGCAGGCGGCTTGGTGCTCATCGCCGGTGAACCAGGGATCGGCAAGACCCGGCTGATCACCGAAGTGTGCCGAGACGTCGCCGCCGACCCCGGAGCCACCGTGCTCATCGGAGGATGCCATGACGGAGAGGTACGTGCCTTTGCTCCGTTCGTAGAGGCACTGACCGATTGGGTTCGCGAGACGCCCACCAGCCAGGTGTCCACCGTGCTCGGGAACGAGGCGGCGACACTCGCTCGACTCGTGCCGCCATCCACGACGCGCTGACCGATGTACGCGCGCCGGCCGACGTGAGCGCCGACGAAGCAGAGGCCCGGCTGAACGACGCCATCGGCCAGGTGTTGGGCCGGATGAGCGAACACTTACCCGTGGTGCTGGTGCTCGACGATCTGCACTGGGCCGATGCCGCCACGGTCGGGCTGTTGCGCGTCGTCGCTCGGCGCGCCACCCTGATGTTGCAGACGAATCAATAGCCGCCGCAGCCAACAGTGGCAAGAAGTGCGCCCAGCCGACACGGTGCTCATCGCCCTGGCCACCGGGCAAGCCGGCGTGGGCCAACTCG
>JAYTNH010000039.1:0-4548 GCA_043748395.1 Ilumatobacteraceae bacterium
ACATCGAGCGCCAATTGCTGCCACCGCGGCAGATCGACCGGCACTGCGTGCTGTTCGTCGGCGCAGAACACCTCCGGTTCGCCGTCGCCGCCAACCTTGTGCCGCTGCCCCAGACGTGGACGACCGCGATCAGCCACGAGCGGCAGCCTTGGCCTCGTCGACGCGCTCGTACGCCGCGACGATGTCGGCGACGATGCGATGGCGCACCACGTCACCGGCGCCGAGCCTCACGAACGCCAACCCTTCAATGCCATCGAGCGTGCGTTCGAGGCCAATGAGGCCGCTGCGGCCGTCGGGCACGTCGACCTGGGTGGTGTCGCCAGTGACAACAACCTTCGACCCGAAACCGATGCGCGTGAGGAACATCTTCATCTGCTCCGGCGTGGCATTTTGCGCCTCATCGAGGATGATGAAGCTGTCGTTGAGCGTGCGTCCGCGCATGAACGCGAGGGGCGCCACCTCGACAGCCTGACGCTCGAGGAGCTTCTGGGCACCCTCGGGCTCGACCATGTCGTAGAGCGCGTCGTACAGCGGCCTCAGGTACGGATCGATCTTGGCCATGAGGTCGCCCGGCAAGAATCCGAGGCGTTCGCCGGCTTCGACCGCCGGTCGGGTGAGAATGATCCGCTGCACCTGCTTGGTCTGCAGCGCGTGTACGGCCATGGCGACGGCGAGCCAGCTCTTGCCCGTGCCGGCTGGTCCGAGGCCGAACGTGATCACGTTGTTGCGAATTGCGTCGACGTAGCGTTTCTGGCCTGCGGTCTTTGGTCGAACGGTACGGCCCTTGGCCCCGCGCATGATGTCATCGGTCAGCACCGTGCTGGGCCGCTCGTTCACCATCACCATGTCGATCGCGCGGCGCAGCGTGTGCTCGTCGAGGTGCTGGCCGCGCTGCAGCAGTACGACGAGTTCCTCGACGAGCTGACCCACTCGTTCGGCCTGCGACCCGTCGATGATCACTTCATTGCCGCGCACACCGATCGAGGCGTCAGGAAACGCCTGCTCGATCAGCCGAATATGTGCGTCGCGCTGCCCCACGAGGGCTGCCATGAGATGTCCTGCGGGCACGATGACCGTGTAGGTCCTTGCCAGTGAGGTCATGCGGTGGGGCCCGAGGTTGAACTCATCTGCCCCTACCGTATCGAATCCAGGGCTGAGCGCTGCGACCGTTGACTCATTGCTCACGCAGCGCGCGCAATACAACACCCCTTGCGTTTGCGTGGGCTCACGGTTTACACTTGATCTGTACGGCGCAAGTCCGGCGGGACGAATAATCGTGGTTGAGTGGAGACGAAGTGAAGCGCACAGCGGCAGCGTGGTGGATGTGGTGGTACGGCGGGGTCGGCTCGACCCTCGCACTCACCACCGCGTTCGTGCCCGACTCTGGGGTTCGGCTGGTCGCATATCTCGGCGCCATCGCCCACCTCCCCATCGTCGCACTCGTCGCGACAAAGCGTTACGGACTGCACCGCCGGTGGCCGGCGTTGGTCGCGTTGGTCAGCGCATTACACGCCGCAACAGCCGTCACCCAGACACTTCCGGCCACAACCGATACGACCATTCCTATTGCACTGGGAGCAGCCGCGTCGTGTTGCGTCGCCGCCGGCCTGGTGAAGCTTCTACGCAACCGCCACTCGGGGGGCACTGCCGGGCTCATCAGCGACGGACTCATCGTCGGCCTTGGAGCATGGGTGGTCAGTTGGGTGGTGTTCATCACGCCACTCATCGTCGGCCATCAACATTCGGTCCTCTCAATGTCGCTCGCAGCCCTGAGCCTGCCTACGTCGGCACTCACCTTGTACTTGGTGGTGGTCTTGTTGTTCGGCAGCGGAGTCAACGCCAGAGGTTTGATGACGCTCAGCGCCGCAGTCATGGTGAGCTTGGCGGGAGACGTGCTCCTCCAGCTCGTCAACTCGCATCAAGCGGGCACAGTCATGGTGAGAGCTGCGCTGCCGCTCTACGTCGTGGCCTACTTCCTCATCGGCGCGATGTTCATGCACAGCAGCGTCACGCGCCTCGGCGTGCCACAGTCGAACCACGGCACGCAACGCTTGCTCGGGCGACTCATCATCACCACCACATCGCTCGTCGCGTCGGTCATCGTGCTCGCTGCATCCGGACCACAGAGCATCGGCGACGCCCTGGTGCGCTCGTCGTCAGCAGTCGTGCTTGCTGGTGCAGTGACCCTCCGCGTCGTGCAGTCGGTGCGCGCCAACAGCCGTACTCACGACAGCCTGCTGCGCGATGCCCACACCGATCCGCTCACAGGGCTCCCCAATCGCACGCTGCTGCTCGAGCACATCAACGCCTGCGTCACCGAGTCGTGGCAACTGAATCGACAACCGACGCTGTTCTTCATCGATCTCGACCGATTCAAGAACGTCAACGACAGCCTTGGCCACGAGGCAGGCGACGAACTGCTGGTGCTCGTCGCCGAGCGACTTCGTGCCGCGGTTCCGGCAGAAGCGACCGTCGCCCGACTGTCTGGGGACGAATTTGTCGTGCTTGATCCCGCGGCCCCATCTACCAGCGTCACCATGGCTTTGGCCGAGCGGCTGCTCGCAGTGTTCCGCGAGCCGTTGGCACTCAAGCAGGGCGATGTGTTCATCACTGCGAGCATCGGTGTCGCGGCGATGAGCCCGACGTCGAGTTCGACAGCAGAAGACCTGCTTCGTCATAGCGACACCGCCATGTACCGCGCCAAGGACAACGGCCGCAACTGTGTCGCGCTGTACGACGAATCGATGCACGAGCGAGTCGCCCACCGTCTGGCCACCGAGACGGCTCTGTACCGCGCCATCGATCGCCGCGAACTGCGCATGTTCCATCAGCCGATCCTCGACATCGAGTCAGGCGACGTCGTTGGCTTCGAGGCGCTCATGCGTTGGCAGCACGCCGACGGCACGATGGTGCCGCCGATCGAATTCATCCCGATCGCCGAAGAGACCGGCATCATCGTGCCGATCGGCTCGTGGGCGCTCCTCGAATCGCTGTCACAGCTCCGAACCTGGATCGACGAAGGTGTGTGCAGGCCCACGGCCACGATGTCGGTCAACGTGTCTCCGCGACAGCTCCGCGACCCGAACTTCCCGGCCATCGTGGCCGAGGCGATCAGCCGTTCCGATGTACCCGCTTCACTTGTGTGGCTCGAAGTCACCGAGAGCATCATGATCGTCGAACCCGAGCTGGCACTCGCCACCTTGAAGCGCTTACGTTCACTTGGCGTGCGTGTTGCGCTCGACGACTTCGGCACCGGCTACTCGTCACTCTCGTTGCTCCAGAAGTTCCCGCTACAACGCATCAAGATCGACCGGGCCTTTGTGCAGGGTGTCGCCGACAACCCCAACGACCGTGCGCTCGTACGCACCATCGTGGCCATGGGTAAGTCGCTCGGGCTCGACATGGTCGCCGAGGGCGTCGAGACCATCCACCAGCTCCAGGTGCTGCACGAACTGGGGTGCAGCAAGGCCCAGGGCTACCTCATCAGCCACCCAGTTCCGGCCGAGGCGATGGCCACCACTGTGGCGGGCCTCGAACGTCTGGGACGGTTCACCGACATTCGTGTGCCGGAAGTGGCGCTGGTCGGCTGAAGAGCGCTCGCTATCGCCGCGCGTACTCGTAGAACCCGCGCCCAGACTTGCGACCGAGCAGGCCGGCCTCGACCATTCGCGACAGCAGCGGAGGAGGTGCGTACAGCGGCTCCTTGAACTCCTCGTACAGACTCTGCGCCACCGCCTGTGTGGTGTCGAGGCCGATCAGATCGGCAAGTCGCAACGGTCCCATCGGGTGGTTACAACCCTCGACCATCCCGGTGTCGATGTCGTCGGCCGTGGCGAAGCCTGACTCCATCATGCGAATCGCCGACAGCAGGTACGGGATGAGTAGCGCATTCACCACAAAGCCCGCACGATCCTGGCTGCGAATGACCCGCTTCTCGAGCACCTCGGTGGCAAACTGTTCGGCGCTTGCGGTGGTCTCGGGCGCAGTGAGCAGGCTGGTGACGATCTCGACCAGACGCAACACGGGCACCGGGTTGAAGAAGTGGATGCCGATCACCTGCTCGGGGCGCGACGTGGCCATGCCGAGTTTCATCACCGGAATCGAGCTCGTGTTGCTGGCGAGAATCGCGGCCTCGTCCACCACCACCTTGTCGAGCGCCCCGAACACTTCGAGCTTGAGGGCCTCGTTCTCGACCACTGCCTCGACCACCAGTTGCCGGTCGGCGAGATCGGCCAGCGCGGTGGTGAAGGCGATGCGCCCAAGCGTCGCATCACGCGTGCCCTCATCGAGCTTGCCTGACCTCAGCGCCCGATCGAGCGATGACACGATGCGCGCATGGCCGCGCTCGGCGGCCGCTGCATCGACCTCGCGCACCAGAACGTCGAGCCCTGCACGAGCACACACTTCGGCGATGCCAGACCCCATCAGCCCCGCCCCGACAACTCCCACACGTTCCACGACCACGACGACCCCCTGTGCACGTTCTGCGCGTCGCCACACTCTGCCAGCGCCGTGGGCCGTACGACGAGCGCAGGCCGAGCCACCCGA
>JAYTNH010000040.1:0-9685 GCA_043748395.1 Ilumatobacteraceae bacterium
GCCGGGCGAGAAACCTTCTGACAGCCCTCTCAGCCGCAGTGTCGGATCCTGCAGCGACATTGCGCCTTCGCTCCCACTCCGACAGCGTTGCCAGAGGACACCGACTGGCCGAGCTGAAGTGGAACCGTATTCAAACGTTCATCGATCACTCGTCTCATGACCTCGTGATCCGTCAGGATCTCTCGGCGAGAAAGGCATAGCCGTACACGTCGAACGAGCGCGCCTTCGCTTCCCCGACTGCGCCGCCGAAGGTGTCGACCGGTGGCCCGATCCGGACGTGTTCGAAGCCGGAGTCCTCGAGCATCTGTTGCCAGCCCGCACGGGGCAGCCCACCGGCAATTCAACCGGTCCACAGGTCGACGTCCTGCATAGCCTCGATGGGGACCGGCCGTCCGTTGGCGATGTCAGCGAACTGCAAGACCCCGCCTGGGCGCAGCACGCGGAAGATCTCGGCAAACACAGCCCGCTTGTCGGCGCACAGGTTGATGACTCCATTGGAGATGACGACGTCTGCCCATCCGGTCTCGACTGGCATCGACTCGGCCAAGCCTTCGCGGAACTCGACATGCTCGTACCCGAGTTGCTCTGCGTTGACTCTCGACTTGGCCAGCATCTCCAAGGTCATGTCGATCCCGATGACACTGCCACCCGGTCCGGTCTGGTTGGCCGCGATGAATGAGTCGAAGCCGGCCCCCGAGCCCACGTCGACGACCCGCTGGGCGGGCGCGATGCCACGCAGGGAAAACGGGTTGCCCACGCCAGCGAAGGATTCGACGGCGTGATCGGGCAGGGAGTTGACGATCGCCGGGTCGTAGCCGAGCAGCACAGCAAGTGGCCGTCCGGTGTGGAAGTGGAACGTACCCAGCGGGTTCGTCGCGACGTTTCGGTACTTGTCGCGTACATCGGCTCGCAGAACCTCTGGGTCGATACTGATGTTCTCTGTCATGGTGCTCCTCTGGGATCGGTGCAAGACAGAGCACCGGTAGAACGCTGCGCCATCGCCTCGAGCGCCACAAGCGACTCAATGAGTTCCGTACGTGCGAGTTGGCGTGATCGTATGCGAATCAGCAGGGCGCGTCGCCAGAACGTGCGGGGGTGCAGTTCACAGGCAATCGTGACAAGGGCGCCAGCAGCCTGGTCGGTCACCACCCAGGTCCACAACGCGTAGGAGGGGTTGCCGTCGTCAGTTGCAGACCGATAGGCGAAGCATCGGCCGATCGGGTCGAGCACTTCGGCTTCGGAACGGCTGCGCCACCGCTGCCCGAGACCACGCAGTTCGACGAGCCATTGGTCGCCGATCTCGATCCGATCAGGTCGGTCGATCACGGCAGTGATCGCTGAGTTCCACTGTGGGAGTCGGGCGATGTCAGTGATAATGCGAAACACTTCGTCGGCCGATGCGTCGATGATCCTCGACGCCGAGACGTGACTAGTCATGGTGCGGGCCGTTCCGAGTCAGTAGCTGAACGTTGTTGCACCGTCGCCGATCCATTCCCACATGGGGACGGTGCCTTGCACCTCGGCGCCGGCGATGAGTGCATCACTGTCGAGCTTCTTGGTGTTGAAGCAGATCGGGCAGACGAAGTACCGGCCGCCGGCGACCTGGTAGCGCTTGACCAAGTCGGCGAGGGGCGGGCAGCCTTCGCAGGCGACGCCGACGGCGGTGCCTTCGAGAGCAAGGCGGACGGCTTCTTTGGTGAGGAACATGAGAGTCGGACGACCGGACTCTGCTGCGGCGACGGCGACGAGAAAGGCCACCGTAACCTTTTCCGCGTCCTCGAGGCCGGTGGAGAGCGAGACGACAGCTTTGTTGGACATGTTGACCCTTTCGAGTGCGGGCTCGACTGCCCGACCTGGGTCAATCTAAGGATTTGGTCGCTGCATGTCGTCCGGTGTTCGCCCTACACATCGAGGGGTGTGAACGAGTGGAGCAGGCCGTTCTGCATCGCGAACAGGGTCGCTGTCGAGCGGGTGGACGCACCGATCTTGACGTAGATCCGTTCGATGTGGGTGCCGGCCGTCTTGGTGGTGATGTCCAGGGTGCGAGCCACCTGCTTGTTGGAAGCGCCGCGCGCGATCAGAGTGAGCACTTCGACCTCTCGTGGCGTGAGCCCAGCAGGGCCCGAGGCACGTTTCGGTCGAACCAGCCCTGCGGCACAAAGCACCGCGTCAACGGCGTCACCGGCCAGGCGACCTTCTCGAACCTCAATGCGCAACTCGCCGGCAGCAGCCGTCGCAGTACGAGCCGGACGGTACGCCCGAGGTTCGGTCATCGCCTGGAATGCGCATGCAGCCGCGAGAATCCGGCCAGCCACAGGAATCGCTGACCCAGAGAGCCCTCGGTGGTAGCCAGACCCATCGAGACGTTCGTTCACCAGCGACGCAACTGCGCCGATGCGGGCCAGCGCCGGAGGGCGAGCCAGCGTGCGTTCCGTGTAGTAGGAGTGCATCCGCATCCGCTCCGACTCCGTCGAGGTCAACGGGCCCGGCTTCTCCAGGATGGTGGCCGGCACCCCGTGCATTCCTACATCATGCACCCACCCTGCGCGGCGCAGATTCAGCACATCATCGTCGGAGAGACCGCACAGCGCGCCGGCACGTGCTGCCAAATCGGCTACAGCACGGGAGTGACCCGACCGGGCCCGCGACCGCAGATCCGTGAAGTCGGCGATCGCCTCCAGCGCCGTGTCGAGACCCGCCTCCGTGAGTCGTTGCTGCAGCCTCGGGTCACTGGCGATCAGCGCCGGCCAATCGGTCGCCTCGTCCAGCCCGTCGAACAGGTCAGCCGCCACCGCGCAGAACGCATCCACCACGTCCGGGTCGAACTGCTTGCCACGCCGTGAACGGGCTACCTCGATGGCCGCCCCTACACCACCCCGGTGGTGAGCTTGCTCTGCGAGCTCAGCGAGATGAAAGAGCCGAACCGAAAACGCAACATGCTCACCACCGAGACCGTCCGGCACTCCACTTCCGTCCCAGCGCGTGAACCACTGCTGCAACGGCTCACAAACCTCGGCACCAAAGCCGAGGCGCTCGGCCATGTGGACGGTGCTCAGGCAATGCGACATGAGCCCCCGCTCGACCGGCTTGCCCCCCGTCATGATCAGCGTGCCGGCCAGCCGCAGCCGCTTCATCGCTGGGCTCCCGGCACCGACGCGCGCCAGCGCGTACTTGAACATCGGCAAGCCGGCCAGGTCCACCTCGTAACTACCCTGTCGGAAGGCGATGTCATCACCGAACCAGTTGGCAACTTCGGGTGTGTCGGCCACGCACCCTACCCAGGCCAACATCGCCACGTAGTACAGCGTTGCCGCGTTGTCGTCCTCGATGCCCATCTGCTCACCGAGGCGCGTTGCGATCGCCCACGACCGCAAGACATGCTCCATCGGCTGACCCAACCCGAGATCAGTAGCCAGCGAGAAGGCCGCGACGACCTCAGCCAGACCTATTCCAGAGTCGTGGTCGGCGGGCGACACTTTCCGAATCTTTCCGACCCTCGCGTAGCGAGCAGACGAACTTCATTCATCCACACGTAGCTGCTCGGGATCTCAACTGACACCACCGGACCATACCAGTCCCTCATACCAGACGATCGCTGCAGCCCAGATCAGACCAGCACTGCTGCACAACAACGAGTGGGCATGACGGGGCTCGAACCCGGGACCTCTACCGTGTCATGGTAGCGCTCTAACCAACTGAGCTACAC
Organism: Ilumatobacteraceae bacterium; assembly: GCA_043748395.1. Lineage (GTDB taxonomy): Bacteria > Actinomycetota > Acidimicrobiia > Acidimicrobiales > Ilumatobacteraceae > JAYTNH01. The sequence goes on from JAYTNH010000040.1 coordinate 3,707, forward strand.
GCCCGTGTAACGGCACCGACGATATCAGTCAGCGCAGCCGCATCGACACTTCGTTGGCCATCAAACGGCCCCGGCGAGTGAGTCGCACTCGCTGCGTGTCGACCTCGATCAGGCCGTCGAGATCGCCATACTCATCGTCGGTGTCGAGTGATCCGACCGGCACGCCATCGCGCATGCGCAGCGCAAGCTGGAGGCCTTCGATGCGGCGAGTCTCGGCGTCGAGTGTCTCGCCGGCGGCCTCGGTCGGCTGCGCACCCTCGACCAGCGCGATGTACCGCTCGGGCGTGCGCACGTTCCACCAGCGACGACCATCGAGATGGCTGTGCGCGGCACATCCGAAGCCCCGATAGTTGCCCTGCTGCCAGTACAAGATGTTGTGGCGGCACTCGTGGCCAGGGCGCGCCCAGTTGCTGACCTCGTAGTTGATCAGGCCGGCGGCAGTGACCAACTCGTCGACGATGTCGTACTTGTCGGCCAGATCGTCGTCGTCGGGGTGCCGCTCGGGTTGTGCCGCCAACGGGGTGCCGGCCTCGATCGTGAGCGCGTAGGCAGAGATGTGGGGCGGCTCGAGCGCCAGCACCGCCTCGACCGAGGCCCGCCAATCGTCGAGCGACTCTCCGGCCCCACCGTAGATGAGGTCGAGATTGAAGCTATCGATACCCGCTTCGCGAACTGCCTCGACCGATCGTTGCACGTTGTGCGGAACATGGGTTCGCCCGAGAGCGCCGAGCACATGCGTGACCATGGACTGTACGCCGATGCTCACGCGGTTGACGCCGGCGGCACGGTAGGTGCGCATCATTGCGACCGTGACGTCGTCGGGATTGGACTCCACCGTCACCTCCGGCTCGTCGCCCAGTCGGATGGACGCGATCACGTCGCCAAGCGCTGCAGGTGGCACCAGCGTGGGCGTGCCACCACCGATGAACACACTCGATGCCGGCTGCAGGGCAGCGGCCTCGATGTCGGTGCGCAGCGCCTGCATGTACTGATCGACCAGGTATCCGCGATCGGTCCATGTGGCGAACGCGCAGTAGTCGCACCGTTTCGCACAAAACGGGATGTGCACGTAGACGCCGAACGGATCGCTCACTGGCAGCGAACCTATCGGTTGATGGGCGCAGGGGGCCCGACGCCGTCAGGAGTTGGGTCGGTACAGCAGATCGAGCGCATCGAGGCGTTGCCCGACTTGGTCGACAGGCACATCGAGCATGGCGGCGATGGCGCGAGTGTCGTCACCACGCACGGTGATGACCTTGCCGTTGAAGTCCTGGCGCTGCACCTGGATCATCTTCAGGAAGCGGATGAGCATCTCGAACGGCTGGCCGCTGAGCTGACTCAGCTTGAGCAGATCGACCGGCAGTTTCTTCGACGGCACCAGATCGGTCTCGCTGGGTGGCGTCAGGTCTTCACGTGGCAACAGTTGATCGACGGGCACGTTGTAGAACTTCGCCAAACGCTCGAGGCGGGGCACAGAAATGGCGCGCTCGCCACGCTCGTATGCCCCGAGCACAGAAGCCTTGAACTCGTCGGCAGACGAGGCTTCGACCTCTTGGAGCGACAATCGCTTCTGGCGGCGGATGACTCGCAGTCGATCGCCGACCTTTCGGCTATAAGGCGATGAACCTGCGTCCTCGTCGAAATCTCTCATGTTGTCTCCCGAAGCTGGGCTGTCCGCCGGACGGAGCCGACACCACTGTGGCACATTTGTGGCCGGAACACAACGCTGAGTGAGAAACGTACGCAGAGTGAGGTGCGGTCAGGCATCGCACGGCTCGCTGAGCAGCAGCGCAGCAACAGCGATCGCCGCCGTTTCGACTCGGAGGATCTGACTCGAGACGCTGGCGCGAGCAGTCCCCGCGGCACGTTCGGCGTCGGTGAACCCACCCTCGGGACCGATGAGCACCGTGCCAGTACCGCGCCGAAGGGGGCCGCCCTCGGGATCGGCCACCACCACATCGCCCACGGTGACCAGATCGGCGAACGTCTGCACATCGGGCACGGCAGGCAGCCAGACGCTTCGACACTGCATCGCCGCCTCACGTGCGATCCGGCGCAGGCGATCGAGTTGTCGGCTCGCTCGCTCGCCTTCCCACTGCACAACACTGCGCTCGCAGTGCATGAACGCCACAGTGCGCACACCGAGTTCGGTGAGCTTCTGCACGATCCATTCGGGCCGGTCGCCTTTGGGTATCGCCACACCGATGGTGACGCTCGGCAGAGGAACCACGTCCGCGACTGGACCGGTGACGCGCACCTGACCATCGCTGTCGAGAGTGGCCGGCACCCACTGGCCGCGCCCGTCGCTGACGGAGATGACGTCGGTGGTGCGCACCCGGAGCACTCGCAGCAGATGGTGGGCGTCGGCGTCGGCCAGCACTGGAGCCGAGAGCGAGTCGACGAAGACATGCGCCGCGCTGTGGCGCAGCGCTGGGTTCACTGGAACGCCGACTTAATACGCGAGAACAGTCCCGACTCGGCCGTACCGACTTCTTCGCCGCGAGCTTCGGCAAACTTGCGGAGCAGTTCGGCCTCGAACTCGGTGAGCTTGAGCGGTACCTGTACGTTCACGACCACCCGCAGATCGCCCCGGCCCCGACCCTGCAGGCGATGCACACCACGATGGCGGAACACGAACTGCTTGCCGGGCTGCGTTCCGGCCGGCACCACGATGTGCTCGTCGTGACCATCGAGCGTCGGCAGCACCACCTTGGTGCCGAGCGCAGCCTGGGCGATCGAGATGGGAAGTTCGGCGATGAGGTCGTCGGCGTCGCGTACGAAGTGCGGGTGCGCCGTAACCCTGATGTGCACATACAGGTCGCCAGCGGCACCGCGGCGCGGGCCGACCGCGCCGCGGCCGGTGAGTCGCAGCGTGGAACCTGTGTCGACTCCGGCCGGGACATCGACCTGATAGGTCTTGTCGGTAATGACCCGCCCCTCGCCCGAGCAGGTGGCGCACGGTGTGACCACAACCTGGCCGTAGCCCTGGCAACGCTGACATGCCGAAGTGGTGACCATCTGGCCAAGCATGCTCTGGCGCATGCGCTGCACCTGCCCACGACCGTTGCACTCGCTGCAGGTGACGGGCTGTGTGCCCGATCCGGCACCCGATCCGTCGCAGTCGTCGCAGCGCAGCGCGGTGCGAACAGCGACCTCGACCGTGGCACCGAACACTGCCTGATCGAACGCAATGTCGGCGACGACCTCGATGTCTTGCCCGCGAGGCGGACCGGTCGGGCCGCGCGAGCCGCCGCCTCCGCCACCGAACGGGCTGCCAGCACCACTGAAGAAGGCGTCGAACAGGTCGCCCAGACCGCCGCCGTTGAACATGTCGCCCATGGACGGACCCCCGCCACCGCCCACCCCGGCCTCGCCGAAACGGTCGTAGCGGGCGCGCTGGTCGGCGTCGCACAACACCTCGTATGCCTTCGCAACCACCTTGAACTGTTCCTCGGCAACAGGGTCGTTGGGATTCGCGTCGGGATGAAGTTCGCGTGCCTTCTTGCGGTATGCCTTCTTGATCTCGTCGGCGGTCGCCGAGCGCTGTACGCCGAGCAGTTCGTAGTAGTCAGCCATCTCTATCCGTTCCTGCCCGTTCCTTCGCCGAGGTGGCGGCCGAGCCGATCGCTCACGACCTCGACCGTTGCCATTGCCTGCGGATAATCCATGCGCGTGGGGCCGAGCACGCCAACGGTGCCGATGTGTTCGCCTTCGACCACCACCGGCGCCACGATCACCGAGCAGGCGACGAGTGGCTCGACACCGTGCTCGGCACCGATAGCAACCGACAGGCCGCTGTTCATGATGTCGCGAACGAGTGACACCACCACATACTGCTGCTCGAGGGTGAGGAGCACTTCGCGCACCGTGTCGACCGCATCGAACGCGCGCGCCATTGATGCGGCACCGCCGACGAACAAGGGCTCGTTGGCCGGCGACTCGGTGACAGCGGCCACGGCTGCGCGACACACGATGTCGAGGTCGGGCTCGCCGGTGGTGGGCACCACCACGGCGGCGTCGAGCACGCGGCCAGCCATGCTGCGCTGCAGGTGCGCGCTCACCGTCGAGAGTCGGAGCTCACTGATCTCGGAATCGAACTCAATCTGTTCGGTCTCGACCGAGCCATTCGACAGCACCACCACGACCATGGCGTGGCGAGCCGAGAGGCCAACGACGTGCACTGACCGAACTGTGGCGCGTTCGGCCTTGGGCCCCACCACGACGGCGGCGTGATGGGTGAGTTGCGACAGCAGGTCGGTGGTCTGGTGCAACAGGGCTTCGAGCCGCCCATGGGCGTGGTCGAAGAAGTCGCCGACCCGCTGCGAGGCCGAGGCATCGAGACGGCCAGGCTTGGTCATCGAGTCGACGAAGAATCGGTAGCCACGATCGGTGGGTATGCGCCCGGCCGACGTGTGTGGTTGGGTGACATAGCCCTCTTGTTCGAGTACCGCCATCTCGTTGCGAACCGTGGCGGGACTGACCTTGAGATCGTGCGCGCTGGCCAGGTGTGACGACCCGACCGGCTGGCCGCTGGCGATGTACTCCTGCACGATCGCACGGAGGATTGCGGATTTTCGTTCGTCGAGCACGTTCACCTCCGGCCAGGAACCAGCACATCGGGTGCCTCGGTTAGCAGTCCAGGCTACCGACTGCCAGGGCGAGCGATCGGTTCTACAACATCTACGCCACCCTGGTGGCCTACCCTGCACGACTGTGTCACCTTCAGTCCCACTCCCGTCGCTCATCTTGTTGGTTCGTCATGGAGCAACCGAGTGGTCCGAGTCGGGTCAGCACACGGGCCTCACCGATCTGCCACTCACCGAACTGGGCGTTCAACAGGCTCGCGCCGTAGGCCCGATCATCGTCGAACTGCTCGGCGGAACCGAACCGCTGGTATTCACCAGTCCGTTGCAACGCGCGCTCGACACGGCACGCCTCGCGTTTCCCGGACATGAGCACGTAGTGGTCGATTCGTTGGTCGAGTACGACTACGGCGACTACGAGGGGCTCACCACCCCTCAGATCCTCGAACGCGACCCCGAGTTCGATCTGTTCCAGATCGGGTGCCCGGGCGGCGAGAACCCTCACCGTGTCGGCGCACGATGCGATTCGTTCATCGCCAAACTCGAGCGCACCGCCGCGAACCGAAGCGTGGTGGCGTTCACGCACGGCCACCTGAGCCGCATCTTGTCTGCCCGACTGCTCGGCCTGCACGTGCATGCCGGAGCAGCGCTCTACAACGAAACGGCGTCAGTCGGCGTGATCAACGTGCATCGCGGTCGGTTCGTGCTCGTGGGCTGGAACCTCCGCGCGATCTGATCGGGACGCACGCAGCCGGCCCTGCAACCGGCCCCGCAGCCGGCCCTGCAACCGGCCCGGCGGGACGGTGCCGCGCAGTGCCAGCACGCCGAGCGGCGCGGCCACCAGCGCCACTGCACTTCCGTAGGCAAGGCTCCACTCGGCCGACACGCGGTCGGCGATCCACCCGGTGATCGGAGCGCCGATGGGTGTGGTTCCCAGAAATGCGACAGCGCCAAGGGCGAGCAGTCGGCCACGCATGTCGGCGGGGCTCTCCTGTTGAGTGATTGCGTTGAGTGAGGCGATGAAAGCGGCCCCACCAGCGCCGAGTGGAACGGCCATGAGGTACGCGAGCCACACCGACGGCGCGAAGGCGAAGCTGAAGCCGCTGATCGCGAGCACCACTGCCGCCGCAAAAAACCACGTGATAGTCACCCGCGAACGCGCCGCGGTGAGGAGCGAACCGAGAAGGCTGCCGACGCTGATGACTGCGAGGAACCACCCGAACAGGCGACGATCGTCATATCGGACGTCGGCGAGCTTCAACAACGAGACGTTGTAGTTGAACGCAAACGTTCCGACCAGCGTGAACACGATGTAGATCACCAACAGGCGACGATCGCCGGCGACGAAACGAAGGGCATCGCGAACAGGCGTACCCCCGCGCGATGCCGGTAGCGC
>JAYTNH010000041.1:0-5372 GCA_043748395.1 Ilumatobacteraceae bacterium
TGCAGCAGCGTGATCTCGATCTCGCCGACCCGCACAACGTCGCCTGCATCGTGCTGCGCCAGTTGGTCCTCGCTCACGCCCGTGGTACGCATGATCCACGGCGTCTCGTCGCGTTGTACGTGGATGGCGCAGTCGCATCGGTCGAGCAATGTGGTGATGCCCTCGATGGGGTGGCCCATCATCGCCCCGCCGATGTGATCGGCGTGGAAGTGGGTGGCCAACGCGCCGGTCACCGTCATGCCATCGGCCTCGACCAGATCGACCAGTTCGCCCACCGCGTAGGCGGGGTCGACCAGCACGCATTCGCGGGTGACGTTGTCGCCCACGACGTAGGCGAAGTTCACCATTTGCTGGGCGACCTGATCGGTGGTCGCGAAGTCGCGACCCGAGAGCAGTTGGCGGAAGTAGAGGCGATCGTCGGTCACGTGGTGAACGTTACTGGCGGTCTGTCGACGAGCCGAGGGTCAGCGCGGCGTAGATGCCGGCCTCCGTAGGCTGGCGGGCGCATGACCGAGCGACTCGACCACCTCGTAGCCGACCAAGCCATCGTGTACGGCGGCAACCGCGTTACACGCGTGACCGCAGCATTGGCCGCTACGTTCGAGGCCGGCGATCACCTGGTGGTGGTGCACGACACCGGCGATCTGCTGCACGTTCCACGGGCCGAGCACGCCGTGGCAGCTACCGCAGTGGGCGAGGCACTTGCAGCGTTGCACGAGTTGGCTGATGTGAGTGACGAACAGATCTCGTTGTTCTTCGACGAGTTCGCGCGCCGACTCGCCGACGACCACGTGTTCGCGCCGATCGTTGCAGCCAACGAGGCCGATGTCGCGTCGGCTGCCGCTCGCGGCCGGGCAGTCGGCCGGCTCCGGCTCACCGGCTCGATGCGTGCTGCAATGATCGACGGGCTGCGCACGTGGCGCGATACGCCAACCCGTCGTTCGCAACAGGTGGCCGAGATCCACCACGTCGGCTGGTCGGTGGCATCGTGGCGTGGACCGCTGGGTGTCGTGGGGTTCGTGTTCGAGGGGCGACCGAACGTGTTCGCTGACGCCACAGGCGTATTGCGCACAGGCAACACCGTGGTGTTCCGCATCGGCAGCGATGCGCTGGGCACGGCGCGGGCGATCATGAGTGCTGCGGTGACTCCTGCGTTGGACGTGGCGGGACTCCCCGCCGGTGCGGTGCGGCTCATCGACTCACCTGCTCACGCGGCGGGGTGGGCGATGTTCGCCGATGCGCGTCTGTCGCTCGCCGTGGCCCGTGGGTCGGGAGCAGCGGTCGCACAACTGGGTGCCGTGGCGCGTCAGCACGGCGTGCCCGTGTGTCTGCATGGCACCGGAGGAGCGTGGATGGTGGCCGCGCGATCTGCCGACACCGATGTGTTTGGTCTTGCCGTGCAGCATTCGCTCGACCGCAAGGTGTGCAACACGCTGAACGTGTGTTGCATCGTTCGCGAACGTGCGCACGACCTGTTGCCGGCCTTCACCGCGGCTGTCGACCGCGCCGCGGGCGGTGCGACAGCGACCGTGTATCACGTGGAGCCGGATGATCCGTTGCTCGCGCACGAGTGGGAATGGGACACGGCGCCCGAGGTGACGGTGGTGATCGTCGAATCGATCTCGCATGCCGTGCACCTGTTCAACACCCACAGCCCGCGGTTCGCGGCCTCGCTGATCAGCGCCGACCAAGCCGAACACGACCGGTTCTATGCCGCAATCGACGCGCCGTTCGTGGGCGACGGTTTCACGCGCTGGGTCGATGGTCAGTTCGCGCTCGATCAGCCCGAGCTCGGCCTGTCGAACTGGCACGACGGTCGACTGTTCGGACGTGGCGGCGTGTTGTCGGGCGATTCGGTGTTCACGGTGCGGTTACGCGCCTCGGTGAGCGACCCCCACCTGCATCGCTGACCTGGCTACCATTCGGCCGTGACACGGGGCAGGGCAGCGGCGACATCGGTGTTCGGGTTCGTGCTCGGGTGTGTGCTCGTGGCGTGTTCCACCACCACCACCATTCGCGTCGAGCGGTCCGACCGCACACCGCCGATCACGGCAGGCACCACGCCAGCAGGTGGCACCACCGAGCCGGCCGAAACGACGCCGACCGACCCGACCGACTCGACCAGTCCGATCGACACGGTGCCCCTGGTTGACACCGGCGACGGCATCGGCGATCCGCTGTTCCCCGATCTCGGCAACCCCGGCATCGACGTACTGCATTACGACGTACAGGTGAACGCCCAGCCCGATGCGCCCACGCTCGACGGCACGGTGATCGTGACGCTGCGCGCCACCCGCGATCTCGCCGAGTTCACGCTCGATGCAACCACCCCTGCCGTCGCAACAGTGAGCATCGACGATGCGCCGGTCGAGTTCGTGCACGAGTCACCCGAACTGCGCATCACTCCGGCATCGCCGCTCGCAGCAGGTGACGAGGTCGATGTCACCATCGTGTACACCGCGCCCACGTCGGCGCAGGATTCACCCGCCGGACTGCCCCTCGGTTGGACGAACACGCCCGGCGGTTCGTTCGTGCTCGACGAACCCGACGGCATGCGCAACTGGCTGCCGAGCAACGACCACCCCAGCGACAAGGCGAGCTACAGGTTCGATATCACCGTCGGGTTTGGGCTCACTGCCGTGGCGAACGGATCGTTGACATCGCACACCACCACCGATGCAGGTGAGACCTGGGTGTGGGACCAACCCGAACCGATGAGCACCTACCTGGCCATCGTGATCGTCGGCGACTATGAGTTGGTAGAGGGTGTCGGGCCGAACGGGCTGCCGCTGGTGAGCGCGGTGTTGCGGAGCGATCGCGCCACGATGCAACCGTTCCTCGACAGCATCGCTGCTCAGATCGACTTCCTCGACGACCTGTTCGGTCCGTTCCCGCTCGCGTCGTACGGCATCGCCATCACCGAGAGCTTTCCGGGGTTGGCCATGGAGACGCAGGGGTTGTCGCTGTTCAGTCGCGACGACTTTCTGGATGGTGAACTGGGCTTCTTGCAAGAGTTGTTGCTCGCGCACGAGCTGACGCACCAGTGGTTCGGCGATGCCGTTTCGCCAGAACAATGGGATGACATCTGGTTGAACGAATCGTTCGCCACCTACGGGCAGTGGCTCTGGCTCGACCACGTCGGACTCCAGACGTTGCAAGCGCAAGCACTCAGCGGCCTCGAGAATCGTCCACTTGGCGCCACGGGCGACCCAACGGTCGATGAGATGTTCGGGTTCAACAGCTACGACGGCGGAGCAGCGGTGGTGCACGCACTGCGGCTCACCATCGGCGACGACGCGTTCTTCACATTGCTGCAGCGCTGGATTGCCGACAACAACGGCACCTCGCGTTCCACTGCCGACTTCATCGCGCTCACCAACGAGGTCACGAGCTCTGATCAAACGGCGTTCTTCGACGAGTGGCTGTTCGCCACCACGGTCCCGAGTGAGTTTCCGGAGGGTCGCTGAGGGTCCCGAGTGAGTTTCCGGAGGGTCGCTGAGGGTCGCTGAGGGTTCAGTGCCCGGTGAGGCGTCCGATCAGCGCAGTGCGCCAACGCTCGCTGCGTCCGGTGCGCTCCTCGTAACGATCGGCGCCATCGGGGAGGCGCACCATGGTGTTGATGCCGATCCAGCGCAGCGGTTCGGGCTCCCAGCGCCGTGACCGGTGGCCGACCCACGGCAATGTGGTGAGGTCGCTCGCGTTCGCGGTGATGAGGTGGGCGAGGGTACGTCCCGCAAGGTTGGTGGTGGCCACCCCGTCGCCCACGTATCCGCCTGCCCAGGCCATGGTGGTCGTGGGGTCGTAACCGACCGAGCACCACCAGTCGCGCGGGGCGGCCACTGCGCCTCCCCAGTGATGGGTGAACTCGGCGTCGGCCAACACGGGGAACAGGTCGCGCAGGGTGTCGGCGAGGCGCACCCGTACCGTGTCGTTGCGATCGAACTCGGGCTTGATCGCGCTGGCGAAGTGGTACGGGGCGCCGCGTCCCCCGAAGGCCAGGCGGTCGTCGGCGGTGCGTTGACCGTAGATGATCATTCGTCGCGCATCGTTGAAGGTCTGGCGTTGGCGCAGCCCGATCTGTTCGAACGCGCCGGTTGGCAGCGGGTCGGTGGCGATCATCAGCGAGTAGATCGGCGCAACAGTGCGTCGCATGCCTTTCAGATGCGGTGTGAACGCCTCGGTGGCGCGCACCACCACGTCGGCCGCCACGGTGCCTGCCGATGTGACAGCTCGACCGACGGCGATCTCGCTCACCCGCGTGTTCTCGAAGATGGTGGTTCCCTGCCGCTCGACTGCACGGGCGAGACCGCGGGCGAGTCGCAGCGGATGGATGGCAGCGCAATGCGGCGTGAACGCTGCGCCATGCACCCGTGACGCGCCCACATGCTGGCGGGCTTCGTCGGGTGTGAGCCAGCGATAGTCGTCGTCGCCGATGCCGAACCGACGCGTGCTGTCGACTTCGGCTCGAATGCGTTGGGCCTGCAACGGCGTGCGCGCCAACTGCACGTATCCGCCCTTGGCGAAGTGGCAGTCGATGCCTTCGGCTGCTGTCACCGCAGCGATCTCGTCGACGGTGTCGTACATCGCTCGTTGTAGCCGGCTTGCCTGGTCGTCGCCGCGCTCGTGGGCGATCGCTTCGAGGCTCATCGGCAACAGCGACGAGCACCAACCGCCGTTGCGGCCGCTGGCACCGAAGCCGACGACGTTGCCTTCGAGGATCGCGATGCGCAGTCGTGGCTCGGCCAAGTGCAGGTAGTAGGCAGTCCAGAGTCCGGTGAAGCCGCCTCCCACGATGGCGATGTCGACATCGAGATCGCCGTCGAGTGCTGGGCGCACCAGCGCGAGTTCGTCGGCCGGGGCTGTTGCATGCCATAGCGAGAGGGCCTGTTGGGGAGGCATTCGGCGAGCGTAGATGCCACCATCGATAACGGAGTGCAACGCACCACGCTTGTGCGTACCGTAGAGGCGATGTCGACTGCGCCGGGGTGGTACTCAGACGACCCCGCCACCGGGAGCCTGCGCTTCTGGGACGGTGTGCGTTGGACCAACTACGTGGCTGGTCGGGTGGCACCACCGCGGCCCCCGCACCCGAGGCTGCCCATCTCGGCCGCCGTCGGTGCGCTTCTTGCGACGGCGGCACCGATTGTGGGCAGTCGGTTTCTGTTGCGGTCACTCACCGGGTTCCACTGGCCGATCGCAGTGTATGTAGCGATCTTGGCGGTGGTTGGCTACGGCCCTGCGCTGGCATGGTGCTGGTATGTGGCGCGTCGATGGGGCCGATGGGGTTTCCGGCCCACCATCGGAGCCCTGCCGCGCTGGAGCGACCTCGGGTGGGGGCCGATCACCTGGTTGTCGTGCCTGGCTACGCAGAT
>JAYTNH010000042.1:0-2413 GCA_043748395.1 Ilumatobacteraceae bacterium
ATCGAGTTGTTCGCCAGGCAACTCGACGTCGGGCATCGGTTCGTGTTCGTGCCCGATTACGACATGGCGGTCGCGCGAGTCATGTATCACGGCTGCGACGTATGGCTGAACAACCCCCGCCGCCCACTCGAGGCATGCGGCACCAGCGGCATGAAGGCTGCGCTGAACGGCGGTCTCAACTGCAGCATCCTCGACGGATGGTGGGACGAATGCTTCGACGGCACCAACGGCTGGGCAATCCTGTCGGCCGACGACGATCCTGACCTCAATCGCCGCGATCAACGCGAGGCAACCAGCCTGTTCGGCCTCCTCGAACGCGAGGTCGTGCCGGCTTTCTATCATCGCGACGCCGACGGAGACGCCGATCAGTGGGTAGGCCTCATCAAGGCCAACTGGTCGTCGCTCGGCCCCTATGTGACCGCCGCCCGCATGGTGCGCGACTACACCACACGCCTCTACGAGCCGGCCGCGGCAAGCGGCCGGGCCGCATTGGCCGATCACGCCGCGCGCGCCAAGACACTTGCCGGTTGGAAGCAGTGGGTACGGGCCGAGTGGCCGCATGTCAAGATCGTTGGCCTCGACATCGACACCGCCGCCGCCCACGAAGGCGACGTGCGCGACGTGGCTGTGCACGTCGATCTGGCCGGCATCAGCGCGAACGACGTGGTGGTGCAAATCATCCACGGCGGCGTCGACTCCACCGGATCGTTCATCAATCATCCCCAGCGAATGGCGCTGCAGCAGCACCACGATGGTGTGTTTCGTGGCAGCTATGAAGTCGGCGAGGCCGGCCCCTACGGCGTCACCGCGCGCGCCATGCCGTCGCATGCCGACCTGATCACCCCGGTCGATCTGGGTGTCATCGCCTGGGCCACCTGAGCCGGCACACCCGGCCGGCACACTCAGGTTCCGGTGAACTCGGCCTTACCGGGGCCGTGCTCGAGGAAACTCTTCACGCCCACCTGGCTGTCGGTGGTGTGGAACACCTGCTCGAACACATCGCGCTCGAGCACCAGGCCGTCGATCAACCACCGATCCATGCCTTCGTCGACCGCGCGCTTGATGAACTTGTGACCCTGCACCGCACCCTTGGCGACCTCGGCGGCCAGCGCCATCGCACGACCGGTGAGCTGGTCGGCAGGCACGACCTCGTCGGCCAACCCGATGCGCAGCGCCTCGTCAGCCTTCACCTGTCGACCGGTGATGAGCAACTCTTTGGCCCTACTGCGACCCACCGTGCGCGGCAGCCGCTGCGTGCCCCCACCGCCAGGCACGATGCCTAGCAAGATCTCGGGTTGACCGAACACCGCTCGCTCGCTGGCGATGCGGTAGTCGCAGGCCAATGCCAGCTCGCAACCGCCACCCAACGCGTAGCCACCAACGGCGGCAATGACGAACCGCGGGATGCCGGCGAGAGCGTCGAGGGCCCAGTGGAACGAAGCGGTGATCGCGCCTGCTTCGTCGGGCCCACCGAACTCGCTGATGTCGGCTCCGGCCGCAAAGATGCGATCGCCGCCGGTGACCACAACAGCACCGGGCGGGTTGGTGGTGAGTTCGGTGGCCACCGAGAGCAGGTCGGCCAGAACCGCCTGCGACAACGCGTTCACCTTTGGATTGTTGAGCGTGACCACGGCAACGCCATCGTCACGTCGTTCGAGCACGACGAGTTCTCCCATACCCGAACCGTACCCGGTCAGGCGCCGACCGTGCCCAGCATCTCGTCGGCGGCCGACCACGGATCGATGGTGCGCGCCAGCACCTCGGCCTGCAACTCGTCCCACCGGTCACCCGACGTGAGCTCGCGAGCACGTTGTTCGAGGCGCCGCGCGACGATCTCGCGTAGCTCGAGGCGCAGTCGAAGAGAGCGCCGGCGTTCGAGCTCGCCCGAGCCCTCGATGAACGCCCGATGCTCGGCGACCGTTTGCCACAGCGCCGATACGCCCGTGCCATCGGTGGCCACAGCGGCGAGGATGGGCGGGCGCCAGGCCTCGTGCGGGTGATCACCGAGGTCGAGCATCTGCTCGAGGTCGCGGCGGGTTTCTTCGACACCTTTGCGGTCGGCCTTGTTGATCACGAAGATGTCGGCGATCTCCATCAGCCCAGCCTTGTTGGCCTGCACCGAGTCGCCCCACCCAGGGTTCACCACCACCACCGTGGTATCGGCCTTGCCGGCGATCTCGACCTCGACCTGGCCGACGCCGACCGTTTCGACCAGCACCCACCGCTGCCCGACTGCATCGAGCAAGCGCACGGCCTCGGGTGTGGCGAGCGACAGCCCGCCGAGGTGGCCGCGGGTAGCCATCGAGCGGATAAACACTCCGGGGTCGGTGGCGTGATCTTGCATGCGCACGCGATCGCCCAGGATTGCGCCACCGGTGAACGGCGACGACGGGTCGATCGCCAGCACCGCCAC
>JAYTNH010000043.1:0-1622 GCA_043748395.1 Ilumatobacteraceae bacterium
TCCGCCGACGGTCGGCGCTGGGTCACCACCATCGACGCACGAGATGAAAACGATTCCCGCTCACCGCTGCCCGCTCCGCGGCCGGCGGCGCGAGCGCAGGCGTTCTCGGTAGCACCGCTCACGCCGGTGCAGCACTACCTCGATGCCGTCACAGCAGCGCGCGACGCCGTGCGCGCCGGTCTGCTGGCCAAGGCGGTGATCGCCCGTGAAGTACAGGTGACCAGTGACGAGCCCATCGACATACACGCCGTACTGTTGCGCCTGAAGGCCTCGTTCGGTTCGAGTCACCGGTACTCGATCGACGGCTTCATCGGCGCTTCTCCCGAACTGCTGGTCTCGGTTCATGGCAACGAGGTTCGCTCACACCCATTGGCCGGCACCGCTCCTCGGTCGGGCGATCCCGACACCGATCAGCGGGTGGCCGCCGAGTTGGTCGCAAGCGTCAAGAACCAAGTCGAGCACCGCGTGGTGATCGACATGATTCACGACACGCTGTTGCCCTGGTGCAGCTATCTCGACTGGGAGCCAGAGCCCTCGGTCATCGCGGTGGCCAACGTGCAGCACCTGGCCACGGCTCTCGCAGGGCATCTCAGCGACCCCAGACCCAACGTGCTCGACCTGGTGCGCGCACTGTCGCCCACCCCGGCGTTGGGCGGATTTCCTCGCGACGAAGCGATCGCCCTGATCACCAGGGTCGAGGGCTTCGATCGTGGCCGATACGGCGGTGCCGTCGGTTGGGTCGATGCGGCGGGCGACGGCACGTGGGCAGTAGCCATTCGGTGCGCCGAACTGTCGACCGATCGACGTCAGGCCCGGTTGATCGCCGGTGGCGGCATCGTGGCCGAGAGCGACCCGCTCGCCGAGCTTGCCGAGACGCAGGCGAAGCTGCAGGCCATGTTGTCGGCCATCATTCGCACCTGAGGCCTTCAGAGCGCGTCGGCCACGGCCGCATTGAGCCGGTCGTGCGTCGCTACATTGCCGGCCCGCGTGCTGGCCACGCGCACAACTGACACACCTGGGCGACGGACCGCGTCGAGTAGTTCGCGGGGTGTCGTGGCTGTGGTGGTGGCCAGGCCATGGGCGGCGGCCAGAGCCAGTACGTCGGTGCCGTGGGGCGTGCCGAACAGCTGCTCGAACCGGGGGGTGTCGAGTGCGGTGGCCTGCGGCAGGAACGAGAAGATGCCACCACCGTCGTTGTCGACAACCACTATCGCGAGGTTGACATGGCGACGGCTCAGCCCGGTGAGCGACGACGCATCGTGACAAAATGCCACATCGCCGACGAGTGCGACCGTGGGGACATCAGTAGCGAGGGCAACCCCGATCGCCGTCGCAATGACGCCGTCGATGCCGTTGGCCCCACGATTGGCATGGACGGTCGCGTGTTGTGATGGATTGCCGAACCACTCGACGTCGCGGATGGGCATCGACGACGACACCACGAGTTGCGTACCGGGGGCAAGCTCGGGGCCGGTGAGCGCACGCGCCACGGCGGGTTCGCTCAGTACAGCCTCGCCCAGTACAGCCTCGCCCAGTACAGCCTCTATGGCTAACTGTGCAGCTGCCTCGGCCTGTGTCCACTCTCTGCACCAACCGGCGTCGGTCGGCCCACCATGGGCCAC
>JAYTNH010000044.1:0-3295 GCA_043748395.1 Ilumatobacteraceae bacterium
GCCGCCGCAGGCAGCGCGGCCACGGCCGCTCGTGCCCAGCGTGAGCGCAGCAGATGCAGTACCGCGATGCCGACGAAGAAGAACGGGCCGAAGCCCGATGACATCACGCCGACCAGTCCGATGACAGCGCCCAGTGCGTCGCGTCGATCGAGCGAACCGTCGTGATCGGTGATCAGTACGTGTGCGAGGAAACACAGCAGCGACAGGTTGTAGGTGACCTGCACGCCGAACACGATGTTCTCCCAGCCGCTGCCGAACACCAGCAGAATGACGCACACGGCGGTTGCCGACCACTCGCTTGCACCGGCTCGGGTGCACAGCATGCGGATCAGTACCACCGAGGCGAGGTGGGGGAGCATTGCCAGGAGCAGGAACGGCCAATACGAGCCGAGACCGAAGAGCCGCTGGGTGAGGTCGAACAACACCAACGGTGCACTCATCCAATGTCCGTCCTGTGGAACGAACAACCAGCTACCGATTCCGAAGTTTTGCCTGATCCGAGCTCGTGTGAGCACGAATGCCCAATCGTCGCGAATGAACCACTGTGATCGACCGACGACGAAGAGAATCACCGAGGTGGGAATGAATGCGGCGGCGAATGCCCAACGTGCTGCCGAGTCGGTGATCGCCCAACCCCTTGCCGTCGCCGCTCGGGTTCGCCAGCGCTCAGCGACCACGAACCACCATCCTCCACCACAAGCCACCCAGTTGTCGCGCGCTCCGAGCGATGGCAGGGAGCCGGAAGAACTGCGACCTCCCCGAGGGGCGTTCGTAGTGGTGCACCGGCGCTTCGATGAATCGGGCCCCGGCTTTTTGGAAACTGCGCATCATCTCGACGCAGATCACCCCACTCGTCGACCGCAGTGGACGGTCGATGACCAGTTGGCGGCGGAAGAGTCGGAAGTCGCAGTCGATGTCACGCACGTGCAAGCGAAAGAGGAGGCGGACGGTGTGGTGGTAGGCGCGGCCGATGACCTTGCGGTACCACGAATCACCGCGACCGATCTTGTAGCCCTGGACGATGTCGACCTCGTGGGTGGCGAGTGCGACGAGGTCGGCGGCCTCAGCTGCGTCGTACTGTCCGTCCCCGTCGGTGTAGAAGATCCAGTCGTGACGGGCGTGGGTGAAGCCGGTGATGAGGGCCTGGCCATAGCCCCGATTCCGATCGTGGTGCACTGGGCGCAGCCAGGGGCGAGTGGTGGCCATCGAGTCGAGGATTTCTCGAGCCGCGTCGGGGGAGCCGTCGTTGACGACCACCACCTCGACGTGGGGGACCAATGGCTCCAACGCCGCGTAGACGCCGTCGATCAATCCTCCGATGGTGTGTTCGTCGTGGTAGCAGGGGAACACCGCCGACACAGACGCCACGGGGGCAGCGGGTCTCATGCGGCGAGATACTAGGGGGGAACGATCGTCAACGCGGTACCCCGCGTGGGATGATCTGGTCCGTGGATGTCGACGAGTACGTACGAATGGCCGACGAGTCAGATCGTCACTGGTGGTTCGAAGCCACACGGGCGCTACTCGAACAGTTCATGGGGCCTTACCTGCCGTCTGCGGTGTCATCACTGGACGAAACCGGGCCGTTGTTCCTCGACGCAGGCGGGGGCACTGGCGCTACTGGCGGCTGGATGGCGGCCCGTGGGCGCACGGTGATCGCCGACCTCGACGGCGGATCACTCGTTGTGGCGGCCGGCCGAATTGACGGAATCCAGCCGGTGCGTGCCGAACTCGACCGACTCCCGCACCCCGATGACACGTTCGACGCCGTGCTCTGTGTGACCGTGCTTTGTCATCACCTCACCCCCGACCCAGGCGTCACAGTGCGCGAGTTGGCAAGGGTCACGAGACCCGGAGGTGTCGTGTGCCTGCTCGAACCGGGTGTGAAGCGGCTCCGCCGAGGCCACGATCGAATCACCCATACAGCTCGTCGGTTCAGTCTCGCCGAATTGCGACAACTGGTGGTCGGCGCGGGCATGCAGCCGGTCCGCTCAACTGCCGCGTACAGCTTCTTGGTTCCTCCAGCGGCGCTCATGGCCGTTGTCGAACGCGGCCGGAGCACCAGCGACGTGGGCCGCAATCAGAGCGGACTGGGCGGATCGCTCGGCGCGCTCGCCAAGCTGGAGCGTGCCTGGTTGCGTCGGTGGAATCTGCCGGCGGGCCTCTCGGTGCTCACGATCGGTCGTAAGCCCGGCTAGTACTGGCTGTTCGGGTTGTTTGGGTCGGGTCGTTTGGGGCTCAGCCGTTTGGGGCGCGCGGACGAGGGGTCGATCGGCCACTGGTGCTTGGGGTAGCGGCCGGCCATCTCCTTGCGCACCTCGGCCCACGAGCCGGCCCAGAAGCCGGGGAGGTCGCTGGTGATCTGCACGGGACGATCAGCCGGCGACAGCAGTTCGAGCACGACGCGAACTCGACCGTCGAGCACGCACGGATGCGTGGTGAGACCGAACAGGTCGTGCACTCGTACCGCTGCGGTGGGCGCGGCGCGCCCATAGTCGATGGGCACCGTGCGGCCGCTGGGCGTCACCAACGTAGGCGGCACCAGTGCATCGAGTTGGGCTCGGGCATCCCATGGCAATTGAGCCATGAGCAGCATCTCGGGGTCGAGCGCGTCGAGATCGGCCGAGCCGGTGGCACGCACGAGGTACGGCCCCAGCCATTCGTCGAGCGACGACAGCAAGGCGGCATCGCTCCAATCAGGCCATCCATCGTCGAGATGGAGGCGTACGTATGCGATACGCGAACGCAGCGCGGTGCAGGCGGAGGTCCATGGCAACGCACTCAGTCGGGTTGCACGTACCCGATCGAGCAGGGCGGTGACGGTGTGGTCTCCTGGTGTTGGTCGCTGACTTCGCTCGCCGAGCAGTAGACCGCCCAAACGTGTCTGCACGCGCTCGACGAGATCGTTGCGATCTTTGTCCCACGTGAGCAGCACACGCGTTTCGATCTGATCGGCGAGGGCGGCGATCACCTCGTCGACGTCGAGCGCTGCACCGATGCGGATGCGTGAGTTGTCTCGCTTGCCGTCGAGGTCGGCGGCCACGACGAATCGCTCATCGGCGAGCGGGTCGGTGGGTCGCGTCCATGCTGCAGATCCCGATCGCAGCTGGAACGAGCCGGGTTGGTTGCGTCGTACCGCCACCCGGTCGGGATATGCGAGCGCGAGTACCCGCCCGCAATGGTCGGGCCGCACCTCATCGACATCGAATTGGATGCGTGCCCGGCGCGCCAGGTCGGCAGCACGCTCGCGCACCCGGCGCACGTCGCGTGCATCGGCGCGATCGTCGCGTTGCTG
>JAYTNH010000045.1:0-2096 GCA_043748395.1 Ilumatobacteraceae bacterium
GCCGCGCCCAAGACACTTGCAAATCAGACGTGTCTGGGCGGCATCGACAACACGATCAAGGACTGATCGGTGTCAGTCGGTTTTCTGCAGCGCAAACCCAATTCGGGCTTGGGCAACATCAGATCGAGCCCTGGTTCGCCCAGCCACAACATCGATTGGGTTCTGCTGTTTGCGCAGTCGGCACTCGCCGTTGCCGGACTCTTCGTCATCTACTCCGCCTCGCACACGAAGTTCAGCGATCCGTACCTGTTCGTCACCCGTCAGGAGGTCTTCCTCATCGCGGCGTACGTGGCGATGATCGTGGTGATGTCGGTCGACTACGAGTGGTGGAAGGAGCGGGCGCGGTTCTTCTACGGCGTCACGATCATGCTGCTCGTCCTGATCTTCCTGATCGGTGCTGTGAGCGGGGGCGCGCGGTTGAGCTTCGACGTCGGACCGCTGCTGCTGCAGCCCGCCGAGTTCGCCAAGCTCACGGTGCTGCTCGCGCTCGCCGCATTTCTTGCGGAGGATCGCGGCGACGTGTTGCCGTACCACCGGTTCATCGGTGGTCTCAGCCTGGTCGGGGTTCCGGCCACGCTCATCATCTTGCAGCCCGACCTCGGTAGTTCGTCGGTGCTGATCGCGATGATGATGGGTGTGCTCCTCATCGCCGGGGCCAAGCCGCGATACATCGTGCTCATCACTGTGC
Organism: Ilumatobacteraceae bacterium; assembly: GCA_043748395.1. GTDB lineage: Bacteria > Actinomycetota > Acidimicrobiia > Acidimicrobiales > Ilumatobacteraceae > JAYTNH01. The sequence continues at coordinate 689 of JAYTNH010000045.1, forward strand.
TGTCGGCAGCCACAGTTGGCGCAGCGGTGCTCAGCGGGGTGGTCAACAGGTACCAGCTGCTACGCATCAGTGCCTTCTTCGATCAGAACTCGAACGATCCCGAACTTCGTGACGTGATCTATCAATCGCGTAACGCCATCCGTGCTGTGGCTACCGGTGGTGTCACAGGTAAGGGCTGGCTCCAGGGACCGATCACCAACGCCAAGAACGACATTCCGGTGCAATGGGCCGACTTCCCGTTCTCGGCAGTGGGCGAGCAGTTCGGCTTGGTCGGTTGCGCGGTCCTCATTGGTTTGTTCGTCATCGTGCTCGTGCGGGTGTGGCGCATTGCCCACCTGTCACGCGACATGTTGGGCACCTATATTTGCGCGGGCGTGTTCACGATGGTGCTGTGGCAGTTGTTCCAGAACGTGGCCATGACCCTGGGCATCATGCCGGTCACCGGTCTGCCGTTACCGTTCATCTCGTACGGCGGATCGAGCTTGGTCACGTTCTTCGCGCTGTTCGGCCTGGTGCAGAGCGTGCACATGCGCCGCTACCGCTGATACGTGCCCGGCCGCGACCGATGCCTTGCCGTCGGGTGTGGGGTACCTGCACTGCGTGGCACCGCCGGGTAGACTTGGCGAGTTATGACTTCTTGTTGGGCGCGCTTTCAACCACCTCCGGTGAGCGCGTCCGCTGACACCGCCGACGCCTTTGGTGCCTTTGTTGGTCAGCATTTCATTATCATCGAACGACCGCGCTGGCGGGTGAGGACCTCGGGTCCTGCCACCCCGGTGCGCTGCACATGCGAGTTCGGCATGTGCACCAGAAGGGACTTGCATCATGGATCACTCGGATCTCGAGGCCACAGACATCACACCTGTCGACATCAACCAGGACCGCGCGAGCGACTCCACGTCACCTGCCACTGACCAGGTCGACGAAACAGAGTCGATTGGCGAGCCGACGGTTCGCACCGGCCCGAAGAAGCGGCGGCGCGGTTCTCGTGGCGGCAAGAACCGCAAGAAGCCGGCCGGTGCCGGTCTACGCCCCGACTCCGACGACCCGAACGACGACGACGACGACTTCGACGAGCCAGATGACGAGAGTGGCCACGAGCCCGCCGACCAGAGCAACGACGGGGCAGACGGCGGCGACCAGCCAGAGCTGCCCGACCGCATCGCCGAGGGGCGTGCTTCTGGCGATGCAGCCGAGCGCGCGCTCGTGCGCAGACCGCAGATCGGCGACACCCGGCCCGCACCTCCAGCGGTCGCTGGCGCGGCCGCTCCGGCGGCGCTCAAGACAGGTGGCCGGCCGCCGAAGAACCCGCGAAGTGCTCCGAAGGTGGGCGGTGGTCGGGCCGGCGAACGCGGTGGTGGCCGGGCCACAGCGGCAACCGACGACGATGACCGCTCTGGCGATGACC
>JAYTNH010000046.1:0-4715 GCA_043748395.1 Ilumatobacteraceae bacterium
CGCGCTGGCCGCGGCGAGGTCGTGTTGCTCCTCCACGGGCTGGCCGGGAGCTCACGCATGTGGAGTTCCGTGATGCCTGAACTGGCCGAGCGCTACGACGTCATCGCCCCCGACTTGCTCGGACACGGCGAGTCGGCCAAGCCCGTGGGCGACTACTCGCTCGGTGCCTTCGCCAGCGGCCTACGCGATCTGCTGCGACAACTCGACGTGCCGTCCGCGACCATCGTCGGTCACTCGTTCGGAGGCGGCATCGCCATGCAGCTCGCCTATCAGCATCCAGAGCTGTGCGACCGCCTCGTCTTGGTCGGAAGTGGCGGCCTCGGTCGTGAGGTGAGCTGGCTGCTGCGCCTGTGCACACTGCCGGGCGCCGAGTATCTGATGCCGCTGATGTTCCCCCGATTCGTCGCCGATCGAGGCAACGATCTCGGCCGATTCCTCGGCAAACGAGGCCTCAACGCCCCACGCACGTTTCAGATGTGGCGTTCATACAGCTCGTTGGCCGGGGCTGAGAACCGCAAGGCGTTCGTGCGCACCATTCGAGGAGTCATTGAGCCCGGAGGGCAAACCGTGAGCGCACTCGACCGGCTCTACCTGGCGTCGCACGTGCCCACGCTGATCGTGTGGGGCGAAGACGACGCGATCATCCCGGTGGAACACGCCTACTCGGCCCACGAGGCGATCACGGGAAGCCGACTCGAGATCGTCGAGGGCGTCGGCCACTTCCCCCATGCCGAGGCCCCCGAACGCTTCCTCGAGATCGTGACGAAGTTCCTCGCCGAGACCAAGCGTGCCCATCACCCCGCCCGCAAAGCACCCTGACCCCACCGCGGCTGCAGGCCCGCCCTGCCCTGCCCTGCCCTGCGATGCCCCCCCCCCGCCGCTGCCGTCCGCCCGGCGCCCGCGCCCGCCCCCGCCGCTTCATCTCCCCCGCTGCAAGCGTGATTTGTGCGACCACATAAACGATCCGCGGCTTTGTGCGCTCAGAGCGCGCGCCAATAGGCGGCACGCTTCACGCCGCCCGGCGCTCCGGCGCAGCTGAAACCCTTGCTCCACAGGGACCTCCGCTACTGCCTGGTCAAGGTGTTCGCCCTGGTCACGCCCTATTGGCGCTCGCTCTCACACAAACCCGCGGCGTGCCGACCCCGGAGCGACCCGGAGCGACCCGGCGCAACCCCGGCGCGACCCCGGCGCGACCCCGGCGCGACCCCGGCGCGACCCCGGCGCAACCCCGGCGCGACCCCGGCGCAACCCGACGCAACCCGGCGGGCGGGTTAGTACATGGTCTGGCAGTGCGGGGCTTGGCTGGTGGTCATGAACAGGTCGGCGCGACGCAGCACATCGGCGTTGCGCGCGGTCAGCCGGCCACCGGCCGCTAGCAGTGATGGGCGCACGCCGCCGTAGAGCATTGCGCCGAGCGACGCGTGCGACGCCACCAGATCGGGACGGCTGCGCACCAACGTGCAGGTGCCACCCATCGGGCCACCGTCGATGGCGTAGCGCTTGCCGATGAGCTCCCCGTCGCGCACCTCGATCACCAATCGGTCGGCAGATGCGTAGGTGCGTGCACCGAATGCCACGCGCACGTCGCGCACGTTCACCCAGTAGCCATCGTTGAGCCCTACGGTGCGCACCGCACGAGGGTTCGCCAGCATGTACGGCAGCCGATCATCGATGGGCATCTGGCTGGTGACGATGACACCCACTAGGTCGGTGGTCACCAGGTTGTGCCACAACGCTGCATGCGCTTCGGGGGTGAGCGCCACCATCTCATTGAGGGTGAGCTCGTGTTCGGGGAAGCCGCCGTTCCAGTGTTGGCTGATGCGATAGCTCGCGTAGCCATCACGGTGACGGATGAAGAAGCCCTCACTCTGATCGCCACGCGGCTTCGACCACACGCCAAGGATCAGATCGTGTGATCGCTCATCTCGGCTCACTTCGCCGGTACGCAGACGACGGAAGCGATCCCACATCTCGGGTACCGCGATGGCGGCATCGGCATGCGACATGAAGCGCACGCTGCCCTGCGGCGGCACGAACTCGGGACGCATCGTCGCGTCCTTCGTCTCGATGCGAACAAGGCGCCGCTGCGTCGCCTCGCCATATCCGAACCGCTCGTAGATGGCCGACTCGGTGGCACCCAAACTGGCAACCGGTTCACCCCGCGCGTCGATGTCGTCGTGACAGGCACCCATCAACTGTCTGAGAATGCCCTGCCGCCGATGTGTCGACGAAACCGATACCCATGTGACCCCTCCCATCGGCACCGTGGTGCCACCAGGCAACGTGACATCCATGGCGAACGAGCCAGCGACGCCCACGATCTCGTTGCCGTCGAGGGCCAATCTGAACCGGTGCAGGTCGAGTTGCGGGCGAGTGCGGTCGATGTCTTCTTGTGTGTAGGTTTGGCCGAAACCTCGGCCGTCGACGCGGGCGAGTTCGGGCCAATGGTCATCGGTTGCAACGCAGATCGTGATCGCCATGTCGCCAGCCTCGCACCTTCGCATGAACGACACGGCTACCTTTCCGACGATGAACAGCGAAACGAACACCTCTGTCTACCGACCCGATCGCGTGGTGGCCGATCTACGCGCGTTGGCCGCGCGCACAGGCGGACCCGAGGGCAGCCGTCGGTTGGCGTGGACACCCGAGTGGTTGGAGGCGAGAGCTCTGCTGCGCGAGTCGCTGGCCACGCTGCCCGTCGAAGTCGATCAAGACGAGGCCGGCAACCTGTGGGCCGTGCTCCGCGGCGAGCGACCCGACACGCTGGTTGTCGGCTCACACCTCGACAGCGTGCCAAAAGGTGGATGGCTCGATGGTGCACTGGGCGTGATGGCCGGGCTCGAACTGCTCAGGGCAATCGCCGACACTGGCACGCCGCCCATCACTGTCGCGCTGGTCGATTGGGCCGATGAGGAGGGCGCTCGGTTCAGCCGCAGCCTGTTCGGGTCGGCGGCATGCGTCGGCACGCTCGATGTCGAAGTGCTCCGCGGCCTCACCGACAAAGACGGTGACAAGCTGCCCGAGATTCTGGCGCAGCACGGTGTCGACATCGACAACCTCGATGGTGCGCGCACCCGAATGGCCGACGTGAAGGCCTACGTCGAAGTCCACATCGAGCAGGGACCGATCCTCGAGTCGATGAACCTGGGCATTTGCACGGTTACGGGCACCAAAGGCATCGAACGCGAACGACTCATCTTCCGCGGGCAGGCCGCCCACGCCGGCACCATGCCCATGCACATGCGCCGCGACAGCTTCAGGGCTGCCGCACGGTTCGCGCTGGCGATCGCCGAGATCGGTGAGCGCCACGACGGCGTCACCACTGTGGGGCACGCCCAGTGCTGGCCAGGTGTGGTCACCGCGGTTCCCGGCGAAACGCGCATCACCATGGACATGCGCCACATCTCGGCCGAGGCGCTGCAGTCGATGTTCGACGAGGCGCACGCCGCGGCTGCTGCCGCTGCCGACGCAGAGGGGTGCACCATCGAGTGGGAGCACATCTTCCGCATCCCTCCCATGCCCTTTCACCCCGCACTGCTCGAGGTAGCTCGGGCTGCCGTCCACGATGTCGAGGGGCACGATGTCGAGTTACCCAGCGGCGCGCTGCACGATGCCAGCGAGATGGCACGCGAGGTGCCCACGGTGATGATCTTCTCGTCGTCGATCGCCGGCCTCAGCCACACCAAGGAAGAAGACACGCCGGTGGAGCACCTGCACATGGCCGCCAATGCATTTGCCCGCACCTGCATGGGCGCGATGCAACTGGTTGCCGACAACCGCCTGTGATCTATCGCCGGGCGCGGTCAGCGTTTCTTGGCGTTGAGCATTGCCGTCACCAGTTTACCGTCGGCCTGGCCCTGGCTGGCCTTCATGACGGCACCGACGAGTGCGCCCATGGCCTTCCCCTCTCCTTCACAGAATCGGGCCCACAGTTCGGGTTGCTCCGCAATCGCAGCATCGACGAAGCCCTCGAGCGCATCGGAACCCATCGCTTCGAAACCCATCGCCTTCGCGATGGTGCGGGCGTCGCCGCCCCCGTTCGAGAGCAATTCGCCCAACACGGTCTTGACCTGCGTCGACGTGAGCTCGCCGGCGACGTCCATCTGCGTGAGAGTTGCCAGGTCGCCAGCAGGCACCGACGGCCGCCCCGCTTCATCGGCGAACGCCTCCTTCACATGCACCAGCGCGCGGCTCACGTCACCGCCGGCCGCGCCGACCGCGAGCACGTAGTCGTCTTGACCGCGATCGACCACCACCATCGCCGCCTCGCTATCGGCAGCGACTCCGGTGGCATCGGCCAAGCGCGCGCGACGCGCGCCGGGCAGCATGGGCATAGCGGCGCGCACTGCCGCGATCCATTCGTCAGACGGTGCGAGCGGCACGAGGTCGGGCTCGAGGAAGTAGCGGTAGTCGTCGGCGTCCTCCTTCGATCGCAGCGTGTGCGTGCGACCGTCGGTCTCGTTCCAGTGGCGGGTCTCCTGACGAATGCGCTCACCGCTTTCGAGCAAATCGATCTGACGGCGCGCCTCGTACTCGATGGCCCGCCCGAGCGAACGCACGCTGTTGACGTTCTTGATCTCGCAGCGTGTACCGAACTCGGTGCCGGGCTTGTGCACGCTGACGTTGGCGTCGACGCGCATCGAGCCTTCCTCCATCTTGGCGTCACTCGCCTCGACCGCAAGCAGAATGCCACGCAGTTCGGTGACGTACTGGCG
>JAYTNH010000047.1:0-3796 GCA_043748395.1 Ilumatobacteraceae bacterium
AGGCGCTGGCCGCCTTGAGCCTCACGGGTCTGATCATCACGGCCTGTGGCAGTGATAGCAAGACCGCATCCACCACTCCGGCAGCAGGTACCACCGCTGCCGGCGGCAGCAGCGGTTTGGCCGTCGATGTCGCGAAGTGCACTGCGCCCACCGGCGCCAAGGTGAAGCTGCAGTTGCAGTGGGTCACCCAGTCGCAGTTCGCCGGCTACTTCGCGGCCGTCGATCAGGGCTTCTACACCGACGCCGGTCTCGACGTCGAGATCGTCGAGGGTGGCGTCGACATCCCGCCGCAGAAGACCCTGGCCTCTGGTGCAGTCGACTTTGCCATCTCGTGGGTGCCCAAGGCACTTGCTGAGCGCGAAGCGGGCGCCAAGGTCACCAACATCGCGCAGGTCTTCCAGCGCAGCGGCACGTTGCAGGTGAGCTTCAAGGACAAGGGCATCACCTCTGCCGCCGACTTCAAGGGCAAGAAGATCGGTAACTGGGGCTTCGGCAACGAGTACGAGATCTTCGCGGCGCTGTCGAAGGCGGGTCTCGACCCGGCTACCGACGTCACCTTGCTGCAGCAGAACTTCGACATGAACGGCTTGCTGTCGGGCGACATCGATGCTGCCGAGGCGATGATCTACAACGAGTACGCACAGGTGCTCGAAGCCATCAACCCGGCCACCGGCGAGCTCTATCAGCCGGCCGACCTCAACGTCGTCTCGTACGAAGACGAGGGTGTCGGCATGCTGCAAGACGCCATCTGGGCCGACGAGGCTCGCCTCAGCGATCCCGCGTACTGCGGCCAGGCCATCGCGTTCGTGAAGGCTTCGCTGCAAGGCTGGGCGTACTGCCGCGACAACGTCGAGAGCTGCCGCGACATCGTGGTTGGCAAGGGTTCCACGCTCGGTGCGACGCACCAGTTGTGGCAGATGAACGAAGTCAACAAGCTCATCTGGCCCGCACCCGCAGGCGTTGGCATGATCGACCAAGCGGCATGGGATCGCACGGCCGAGATTGCCAGTGGCACCAAGAACCTCGACGGTGCGACCGTGCTCACCAAGGCACCCGACGCCGAGGCGTACACGAACGACATCGTCACCGAGGCGCTGAAGCAGCTCACTGCTGCTGGCATCGATGTGTCGGGTTCTTCGTTCGCGCCCGCCACGGTCGAACTCACTGAGGGTGGCGTCTGACTCAGGTAAACCATCCGGTTCAGGGAGGGCGGGTCGCTTCGGCGGCCCGCCCTTCTCGCGTCGCGACGATGGCGCCTGCGCTGTTCGTGGTGTTGTGGAGCACCGGGTTCGTGGTGGCTCGCTATGCCACGCGTGACGCGGCTCCGCTCTCGTTTCTCACGGTGCGGATGATCATCGCGGCCGCAGTGTTGGCGGCCATCGCGGTGGCCACATCGGCCCCACGACTCACTCCGAGCGCCGCGCGCTGGGCGGTGGTTGCCGGCTGGGGGATGCACGCCTTGTATCTGGGTGGAGTCTTCGTGGCGATCGACCATGGCCTTCCCTCGGGAGTCGGAGCGCTCATTGCGGGTCTGCACCCGGTCATCACATCGCTGGCTGCCAGGGGCTTGCTTGGTGAACGGCTGCTTGCGGTGCAGTGGGCAGGCATAGCGCTGGGCCTGGTCGGCGTGATCGCGGTCGTGGTCGATCGCCTGCTTGCCAAGTCGACGGGTATCAACGCGGGCACGCTGCTGGCGTCGTCGTTGAGTGTGTTGGGCATCACCGGCGGCACATTGGTGCAGCGCCGCCACGGAACCACCATGCCGCTGCTGTGGGGCACTGTGGTGCAATACGCAGGCTCGGCGGTGGTGTTGGCAATCGGGGCGGTCACGGTCGAGCACTTCGAGTTCCGGTGGACCGGTCAATCGATCTTCGCGCTCGTCTGGTCGGTGGTGGTGATGTCGTTTGCCGCAGTGCTCATCATGTTGTGGCTGTTGCAGCGTCAGGCGGCGTCGCGTGTGAGCAGCCTGTTCTTCCTCACGCCGGCATTGAGCACCATCGAGGGAGCGGTGTTGTTCGGGGAGCGTCTCGGCGTTCTGGCACTGGTGGGGCTGGTTCTCGCGCTCGTTGGGGTCGCTCTGGTGACGCGCCGCCAGGTATAACGTTCTCAGGGGTCGGCAAACCGAGCCAGCCCGAACTAGTCAAGCCAATATGCCAAGCCAATATGCCAAGCCAATATGGAGGTGTCCATGACCGACACCGTCGAGCGCCCATCGGGTCGCGACGCAGAGTCGATCAGCCGAGTTGTCGTGAGATTCGCGGGAGACTCCGGCGACGGCATGCAGCTCACCGGTGACCGCTTCACGTCGGCCAGCGCGATCTTCGGGAACGACCTGTCGACGTTTCCCGATTACCCGGCCGAGATTCGAGCCCCAGCCGGAACCGTGAACGGTGTCTCGAGTTTCCAGGTGCACATCTCCGACCACGACATCACCACCCCCGGCGACTCGCCCAACGTGTTGGTGGTCATGAACCCAGCAGCGCTGAAGGCCGATCTGCATCGCCTCGAGCAGAACGGTCTGCTCATCGTGAACAGCGATGCCTTCGGTGCGCGCGATCTGGCCAAGGCCGGCTACGACACGAACCCCCTCCTCGACGATTCGCTCGGTGCGTTCCGTGTGGTCGAGATTCCGATGACTTCGCTCACGATGAAGGCGACCGAATCGCTTGGCGTGAAGTCGCGTGATGCCGAACGCTCAAAGAACCTGTTTGCCCTCGGTGTGGTGTCTTGGCTGTACAGCCGGCCAATCGAGCCCACCATCGAGTGGATCACCGCGAAGTTCAAAGACCTCGTGCGCGACAGCAACCTTGCCGCGTTTCGGGCGGGGTTCCACTTCGGTGAGACCACCGAACTGTTCGACCATCCGTACCAGGTGGCATCGGCCCAGTTGCCCGCCGGCGAGTACACCAACATCAGCGGTAACGTCGCGCTGGCGTGGGGCCTCATCGCTGCCGGTCAACTGGCGAAGTTGCCGCTGTTCCTCGGCAGCTATCCCATCACGCCCGCAAGCGACATCTTGCACGAACTCGCGAAGCACAAGCACTTCGGCGTGCGCACCGTGCAGGCCGAAGACGAGATCGCAGCCATCGGCATGGCACTTGGTTCGGCGTTCTCCGGTCACCTGGGCATCACCACCACCAGCGGGCCCGGCGTCGCACTGAAGAGCGAAACGCTCAGCCTCGCCATCTCGCTCGAACTGCCGTTGCTGCTCGTCGACATCCAGCGCGGTGGCCCATCCACCGGGTTGCCCACCAAGACCGAGGCCGCCGACCTGAACATTGCCATGTACGGCCGTCATGCCGAGGCGCCGCTGCCCATCGTGGCCGCTTACAGCCCGTCGCAGTGCTTCCACGCGGCCATCGAGGCGGCGCGCATCGCGCTGAAGTACCGCACGCCGGTGATCTTGTTGAGCGACGGCTACCTTGCCAACGGCAGTGAACCTTGGCTGCTTCCCGACGTCGACACGCTGCCCGACATCTCGGTGCAGTTCACCACTGAACACAACCACGTCGCGGCCGATGGCACGCCCGACTTCTGGCCATACCTGCGCGATCCCGAGACCTTGGCGCGACCCTGGGCCATTCCAGGTACACCCGGGCTCATGCACCGGGTCGGTGGACTCGAGAAGACCGACGGCGATGGCAATATCGACTACACACCCGAGAACCACTCCAAGATGGTTCACCTGCGCGCCGCCAAGATTGCCGGCATCGCCAACGACATTCCGCCCGCCGAGGTGCAAGGCGATGCCGATGCCGAGGTGTGCATTCTCGGGTGGGGTTCAACCTGGGCAGCG
>JAYTNH010000048.1:0-3013 GCA_043748395.1 Ilumatobacteraceae bacterium
CTGCTGCCGTCGGCTCAGGTGGCACTTGCCCGGCATGGAGAGCTCGTCGCGTTCGAGACCTTCGGCGATGCAACCAACGACACCCGCTACGTGGTGTACTCGGCGACCAAAGCCTTCGTGGCCGGCGCGATGTGGGCACTCATCGGCGATGGGTTGGTCGACGTCTCGAAGCTGGTCGTCGACTACATCCCCGAGTTCGGCTCGCACGGAAAGGACGTCATCACGGTCGAACAGGTGATGTTGCACACGTCCGGATTTCCCCATGCCCCGATGTCGCCATTCGACGGCGACACAAGCGCTGGCCGTGTTGGGGCGTTCGCGAAGTGGCGTCTCAATTGGCAGCCAGGTTTGTCGTACGAGTACCACGCGTCGTCGGCCCACTGGGTGCTCGCCGAGATCGTCGAACGAGTGACAGGACGCGACTACCGCAACGTGGTGCAAGAGCGGGTCACCGATCCGGCAGGCCTTCCGCGCGTGGTGGGCGACGTGGCGTTCACTGCCGCCGAGCTCATCCTCGTCGGCGATCCGGCAACTCCCGACGAGCTCGAGGCAGTGTTCGGCGTGCGCGAACTCGACGTGGGAGAAGTCACCAACGATGCACTGCTCGGGTTCAACCAGCCGGCGGTGCAGCGGGTGGGCATTCCCGGCGGGGGTGGCGTGATGCGGGCCGCCGACCTGGCGATGTACTACCAAGCGGTGCTGCACAACCCTGGCCAGATGTGGGATGCCGCGGTGCTACACGACGTACGCACGAACGTGCGTAACCGGCTCCCCGAGATTCGTACCGGCGTCCCGGCCAATCGCACGCTTGGCCTCCTTCAGGCCGGGGATGACGGCAAGAGCAACCTCCGTGGCATGGGGCGCACCGTGTCGGCGGGCACCATCGGTCACAACGGTGCGAAGGGCCAAATCGCGTGGGCCGATCCGGTCAGCGGTCTCAGCTTCGGCTACTGCACCAACGGCCTCGACGCAAACGCCGTTCGCGAGCCTCGCCGCACCACGGCCCTCGCCAGCCTCGCCGCCATCTGCGTCACCCACTGACCTCGGCTATTCGATCACCTGACCAGCGTAGGGTCAGCTCGGGAACAGCGCAGCGACAACCAACCCGGCAGCGCCGACCAACGCGGTACCCCACGCGAGCGGCGCGAGTTCGTGGAACTGGGCCGGCGTGCGCTGGCCGTGCGACCGCTTTCGGGCTGCCGCGAGCGGAACTCCCGAGAGCCACACCAGACCGCCGAGCGCGAGCATCGCCACGCCGAGCCACGTCCGACCCTGCCCGCCGTGCACTTGGGGTACGCCTTTGGCCACCGCGGCACCGCACGCCAGCAGCGAGAGCGCACTGCGGCCCCACGCCAGTTCGGTGCGCTCGGCGGCGAGTCCTGGGTCGCGCTCGTAGGCACCCCCGGTTGGCTGCGTCGAGTCGGCTGCGTCGATCACGATCGATCGTCCGTTACCAACACCAGCACCAGAGCAATCACGGCGCTCACCGCCACCACCGCCGCCACGATGTGCGGCAGCACCGATCGGGGCAGCGGGAGGCCCCTGCGCATGGCGCGCTCGTTGCGCTGCCATTGCACGAGGCTTGCCAACGACACCAACGTACCCATGGCGATGAGCGGCAGACCGATCATGCGCCGCCCCCCGGGCACGTCGAACGGCGGCAGCAACGACGTGATGGCCAGGCCGGCGGTCACCAACGCCAGCGCGGTGCGGTTCCAGGCGAGGAACGTGCGCTCGTTCGCATACGAGAAGCGAACGTCGGGGTCGACTTCGGCAGGGTCCGCGTCGGCAGCCATGCGACGGTGTCAGCCGGAGGCGGCAGCGCTGGTCGCAGCGGCGCGGAACTCGGCGAGGACTCGCTGCGCCTCGGGGTGAGCAGCGATCCGCGACTCGAGCAACTCGCGTTGTTGCGCAGCGAACTGCCGCGGTTGCTCGACCGTTGCCCAGTGGACGAGCCCGCTCCAGAACCGGTCGATGAGCTCGCGTCCGGCCACCGTGGCACCGTCGACGGTACGGAACGTGACGGCTGCCAACTCGCCGAGGTACAGGCACAACGAACTGACGTGGATCTCTTCGTCGGTGCGGATGCGACCCACGATTGCGGCAGCTTCTTCGGCCTGCTCGCGACGATCGACGAACAGATCGGGGGTGCGGAACACGGCCTGCGTGGCCGCGAACCCGATTTCGGCTCGGAACTCGATGATGAGCAGGTTCATGAGCAGCGAGAGCATGCCCTCGATCTCGGGGGGTAGCTCGTGCACGAGTCGCTGACCCGCCTCGGGCCTCGCGATGTTGTCGGGTGGATCGACGTCGGGAAAGGCATTGGGGCCGAACGCGATGTCGCGGGCGACGAACCACATCTCGTCGTGGCCACCGATGCCAAGCTCGGGCTGCCCACCTTCGTCGACACCGTGCGCCTTGAGGAGTCCCTTGTTGAGGTGGCCGATTGCCATGTGGCTGATGTCGTCGACGATGTGCGGCTGCAGATCGGGGAAGGGGATCTCGGCGAGCAGCCGGCCCTTGGCCTCGATCTTGCCCGTGATCGTGAGCGAGTTGTGGAACGACTGGCCCAGACCATTGCGCAACAGCACTCGCGTTTGCTCGATCGTGGGCACACGCTCGCCATCGAGCAGCGACGACTGTGCGTCGAGCACCGTGCCGCCACGCTCGTACAGCGCCTTCGTCCAGGCGTCGAGCGCCGGCACACGCACCAGGGCGCGGGGAGGCTGGTAGGAACCATCGGCGAGAAAACCACCGTGCATGCGGCGTCCGGCAACGATGTGCGGGGCCGCGAACTCGTGGTCGCGCATGAGCTCGGCTTCGGTGTACGCGAACGTTGTCACGACGCCAGCTTACGTCTCGCGGCACCAGCGGGCCGGACGCGGCGCAAGCTGGATAACGTCCATGCCCGTATGAACCAGCTCAAGACACGCCTGCAGGCCCTCTCGTTGCTCGACCGCGCGCTCGGGGCAATGACCGATGCCGAACTCGAGGCCGCCGTCGAAACGATCCC
>JAYTNH010000049.1:0-2268 GCA_043748395.1 Ilumatobacteraceae bacterium
CCGGTGAGGACCACCAGCAGCAACAACACGGCTGCGATGATGATGGCGATGGAGCTTGCGCTCACGTTGACCTCCTACGTTGAGGGCCGAAGACGAGCGCGAAGCCTAGGCCAGAAACGCTGTGACCTGTTTCGCCGCGGCACGATCTTGGTACACAAACGCGTGGCCTCCCTGGAAACCGGTCAGCACGCTGTGGCGGATGCGACTGGCGATCGCTTCGCTGTTGGCAGGGGGCGCCAGGCCATCGAACTCGCCATACGCCACCAGCGTCGGACACGTGATGCGGTAGAGGCGATCCCACACGTCGTGCAGTGCCCGAGCCTCGAGCTGCAATCGCTCGCCGTGCTGTTGGGGCTCTGTCTTGGGTGTTCGGGAGCGGTCGGCCATCAGCGTGACGATCGCCTCGTCGAAGGGGTGATCAACGAGCCAGGCAGCATCGAACCGAGTGTCGAGGTTGTGCAGCGAGATGCGCTCCCGTTCGGCAGCGTCGAGGCCAGCCAAGGTGTGTAGTGGATAACTACTGCCGCCTCGGCCCCCCGCCGAGGTGCACAGCAGGGCCAGCTTCTCGACGCGCGACGGCCAGGTGACTGCGAACTCTTGCGCCACCATGCCACCAAAGCTGATGCCGAACACCCGGCACGAAGCCCAACCGAGATGATCGAGCAACGCAGCGCCATCGGCGGCATAGTCGGCCATCGTGGGCGGGAGCTCGCTGTACGACAGCCCCGTGCGACCCAGACAGCGCTGGTCATGAACGGCTACCTCGAAGTGGGCCGCAAGCAGACCGATGAGCGGATCGGACGCGGCGATGGTGGCGCCACTGCCGTTGAACACAAGCAGCCGTGGACCGGCGCCGCGCACCTCGAAGTACAGATCGATGTCGTCGAGGCTGACGGTCGGCACCGGCCCACCGTACCCGCCGTGCTCACACGGCTCAGTGCTGGTGTACCTGTTCTGGCACCAGTAGATCTCCATCGCGCTTGTTGCGCTGAATGCTGAACACGATGGCGGCAACCAACATGACGACGATGATCGACAATGAGACGTACGTGTTCATGTGGTACCAGTGCGATACAGCCATCTTGAGGCCGACGAAGATGAGAATGCTGCCGAGGGCGTGCGAGAGGTAGTGGAACTTCTCTTTGGCGTTGGCGAGCAGGAAGTACATGGCACGCAGGCCGAGGATGGCGAACGCGTTGGATGCAAAAACGATGAACGGTTCGTTCGAGACAGCGAGAATCGCCGGCACCGAATCGACCGCGAAGATCACGTCGGTAACCTCGACCACAACCAGCGCGGCCAACAATGGAGTGGCAGCACGCTTGCCGTTGAGCTTGGTGAAAAACTTCTGCCCGTCGAGCTGGTCGGAGACCGGCATCACCTTGCGGAGCAGGCCCAGACCGCGGGTGGTTCCTGTCTCGCCCTCGTCGGCTCGGTGACGGATGATCTTCGCGCCGGTGTAGACGAGGAACACACCGAACACCAACAGCAACCACCAGAACTTGGTGATCAATGCGGTGCCCAGCAGGATGAAGACGGCACGCAGGGCCAGCGCACCGAAGATGCCCCAGAACAACACGCGATGTTGATACTTCACGGGGATCGACAAGGTGGCGAACAGCATCGACCACACGAACACGTTGTCGACGCTGAGCGACTTCTCGATCAGGTACCCGCTGATGTACTCACCAAAGGCAGCGCCGCCGAACGCGATCGCGACGACACCCGAGAACGCCAGCCCGCACGACACCCAGATCATCGACTCGGTCAGCGCCTCCTTGGTGGTGGGCGTGTGGGCCTCGCGATGCTTGTACAGGTCGATGGCGAGCATGGCCGCGATCGTGCCGAGCAACGCAAGCCAGCCCCAGTAGGGGACATTGAGATCGACGAACTTCGACTTGTCAGCGGTTGCGGCGAACATGCGGTAGCAGAACCTTTCGACTGTCACGAATTGTTGGACAGTCGAAAGTCTCGCTACCGCCACGGTGACGGCCGGGGGGCCGGGCAACGAATTGCCGTACTGACGACCTGTCCCGTGGGGCTACTCCCCTTCGACGTGCGCCACTCTATCGGGCCTCGGCTGGCGGGCGGTCATGGCGGATTCGACCCTGACGGATAGCATCGTCAGGTCGGCAACGACATGCGGGTGTAGCTCAATGGCTAGAGTCCCAGCCTTCCAAGCTGGCTATGCGGGTTCGATTCCCGTCACCCGCTCTCCGACAACCCTGGGCTCTGCGGCATTGAGGTTCAGCGAAGCGACACCTGGCG
>JAYTNH010000050.1:0-7851 GCA_043748395.1 Ilumatobacteraceae bacterium
GCCCGAACGTGACGCCGATTATCAGGTGACCTACCAGACCTCACCCGACCAAGCGCTCATCTACCGGCTGTCGGGCGACCGCAACCCGCTGCACAGCGACCCCGCGTTCGCGGCGATGGGTGGCTTCGATCGGCCCATCCTGCACGGGCTGTGCAGCTATGGCTTCACCGGCCGCGCGCTGTTGCACACCCTGTGTGCAGGCGAGTCGGCGAAGTTCCGGCACATCGAAGCACGCTTCGCTTCGCCGGTTCTGCCAGGCGAGGCGCTCACAATTTCGATGTGGAACACCGCCGATGGTGAGGCCGTGTTCAGTACCTCGGCGGGCGACCGGGTCGTGATCGACCAGGGTCTGGTGCGGTTCGGCTGACACCCCAACCGACTAGACACTCAGCATGACATCTGCACGGCGGGGCCTCGCGCTCCGGCTCATCACCGCGTTCACCGTCGGATTTGTGGGCCTGTCCTTGGAGATCGGCTACACGCGAGTCATCTCGTTCAAGCTGTTCTACTACTACACCTACTTCGTCATCGGTCTGGCACTGCTTGGCCTGGGAGCCTCCAGCGCCTTTGTCGCATTGTCGAAGCGCATGCGCCGCGCCGACATCGTCGACATGGTGCGTACCGGGGCTCCGATCGCAGGTGCGGTGGGTGTGGTCGCGTACGCCGTCGTGGCCCGACTGAGCACCAACACCAACCTCATCTGGGCAGGCAGTGGCCGCGAGGCTGTCGGCCAGATCGCGCGGCTGTTCGTGCTGTCGTTGTCGCTCACCGCGGTGTTCTTCGCGATCGGATTGCTGCTGTCGGCGCTCATCGTGGCCGAAGCGCACCATGTGCGTCGCCTCTACTTCTGGGATCTCACCGGCGCTGCGCTGGGCTGCCTCGTGGCGGTGCCCCTGCAGAAGACCGTCGGCCCACCGGCGATGATCGTCGGCTCGATGGTGTTGCTCGCCGGCCTCGGACTGGTGGCCGCCTTCGTGAGCGGTCGGCGTCGCCTTCCAACGGCAGCTGCGCTGGTGGTGGTGACAGTGCTGGCGGTACTGGCCGGCGACCTGCGCGTGCGCACCGACGACACCAAGACCTTGCGCGACACCGACCGCCCCTCGGCCAGCGAATGGGGAGCAGTGTTCCGGGTCGACGCAATCGACTTCGGCGACAAGCAGGTGCTCATTCACGACGGGCTCTGGGGTTCGTCGATCTGGAAGTACGACGGCACGCGTGCCACCACCGCGCGCTTCGACCAAGACAACCGAGAGATCCCGTTCGCTGCGCTGGGCGACGAGCCGCAGAACCTGCTCATCATCGGCGCAGCCGGCGGCAACGAGATTCAGGCCGCGCTCACCTACGGCGTCGGCCACGTCGACGCGGTCGAACTCAACCCCATCACGGTGTCGTTGCTGCGTGGCAAGTTCGCCGACTACTCCGGCAACATCGCCACCAACCCCAAGGTCAACTACGTGCAAGGCGACGGGCGAACGTTCCTGGCCCGCACAGACCAGCAGTACGACATCATCTGGTTTGTCGCCCCCGACAGCTACGCCGCGTCCAACTCGGCTACATCAGGCGCATTCGTGCTGTCAGAGAGCTACCTGTACACCGAGGAGATGATCAAGACCGCCTACGACCACCTCACCGACGGCGGCGTGATGGTGGCGCAGTTCGGCGATTTCAACTTCGATCGCCGCCCCACGCGTACCGCTCGATACCTGGTCACGGCCCGGTCGGCGCTGCACGGGCGCGTCGCCGACTTCGCGACTCACACGGGCCTCATCGTCGATGACGGCGAGTCCGATCTCTCCAAGGTGAGCACGATCATGGTCTTCCGCCAGCCGATCACCACCGATGCAGTGGGTCGCATCGAGCAGTCCGTCAATGCCCTGCCAAACTCCGAAGTGTTCTACCTACCGGGAGCACCGCTGGGCGACGGCATCACGCCGCAGGTCATCACGCTGAGCGACGCCGCTGTGTCGAGTCTCGTCGACGGCTACCAGTACGACATCTCGACGATCACCGACAACCGACCGTTCTTCTGGCACTTCAGCCCATTCCAAGACGTGGCGTTCGACTGGGGTCGCGGCTACGAAGACACCGAGATCAAGATCGGCGAACGCCTGCTGCTGTTGCTGTTCGGCATCGCCGCGGTGGTCGCGGCCGCGTTGTTGTGGCTACCGTTCGCCATCACCCGTCGCCGTGACGCCCGCGCTGCCCGCAACGACGATCTCAGCGTCGGCGACGACCAGGTGCCGGGGCGCGGGCGATTGTTCGTGTACTTCGCCGCGCTCGGGCTCGGGTTCATGCTCATCGAGATCTCGATGATCCAGCGGTTCGCGTTGCTGCTCGGTTACCCCACCTTGTCGCTGTCGGTGTCACTGTTCACGTTGCTGCTCGCCACTGCCGTGGGCGCCCGCTACTCGTCGTGGATCACCCGCCTCGGTCGAGCCGGACTGCCCGCCGCCACCGCTGCGTTGTGTGTGGTCACGGCGCTATACCTCGTCGTGAGCAACAGCCTCACCGACACTGCGCTGAGCTGGAGCCAGCCGATGCGCATCGCGCTGGTGTTTGCGCTGCTCTTCCCGGTCGGCCTGATCTTGGGCATGTTCTTGCCCAGTGGCATCGATCGCGCGACTGCTGCGGCTGCCATGCGACCAGGCGTCGACGAAGGTCGGCTGGTGGCATGGTGTTGGGCAGTCAACGGCTTCTTCAGTGTGCTCGGCTCGGCCGGCACCACCATGTTGTCGATGACCTATGGGTTCACCACCACCGCCATGGTGGGTCTCGTGCTCTACATCATTGCGACGGCAGTGAACTCAGCGCGGCTGGGGCCAGCTACCGGGTGAGCCGTCCATGCCCGAGTTCTTGCGGGCAGTGGCCAGCAGTTCTTGCACGGCAGCGCCGACAAGTGTGGGATCTTCGACGGGCGCAACCTTCGGGCCGCGTACCCAACCTTCGGCCACGGCAAGCATCTGACCACTGGCCTCGAACACCCGGCCGGTGACATCGGCCGACTCGGCCGATGCCAGCCAGGTGACGATGGGGGCGATCCAACGCGGCGAGCGCATTTCGCGCTCCTGGTCGGTCTCGGGTGCCGGCCCGAGGCCCTCGGTCATACGGGTGAGGGCCACCGGCGCCACCGCATTGACGGTGACGCCGTAGCGCGACAACTCGAGCGCGGCGATGGTGGTGAAGGCTGCGATTCCGGCCTTGGCGGCGCCGTAGTTGGTCTGCCCCGGGTTGCCGTAGATGCCACTGACCGAGGTGGTGTTGATGATGCGACCGTCGGTGGGCTGGCCGGCCTTGCTGCGCTCGCGCCAGTAGGCGGCGGCCCAGCGACTGGGACCGAACGTGCCCTTGAGGTGCACGGCAATGACGGCGTCCCACTCTTCCTCGGTCATGTTCACCAGCACGCGATCACGCAAGATGCCGGCGTTGTTGACCACGACGTGCAGATCGCCGAACGTCTCGATGGCGGTGTTGATGAGCCGCTGCGCGCCCTCCCACGACGCGACGTTGTCGCCGTTGGCAACGGCTTCGCCGCCCATGCCTTTGATCTCGGCAACCACCTGGTCGGCCGGTGACAGGTCGCCTCCTGAGCCGTCGATGTTGCCACCGAGGTCGTTCACCACAACCTTCGCGCCCTGCGAAGCCAGGCTGAGCGCATGTTCGCGGCCGATGCCACGCCCTGCGCCTGTGACTACCGCAACTCGACCTTCACACAATCTGCTCATCTCGAGAACCTTTCGATCTGCTGGAACAACCGTTGCTGCCGCGCCTGCATCCTAAGGTAACGACCGTGTGCGACTCCCATCTGACCCCCGCGAGGTACTGCATCGCTGCGGCTCGGCGTGCCCGCGCCGTAGCTCGCCGGCCGTAGCCTGCAGCCGATGTTGACCGCCGACGTGCTCGTAGTGGGCGCCGGGCCCGCAGGTGCCAGCGCGGCGATCTGGCTCGCGCGGGCCGGACGCTCGGTTGTCGTCGTCGACAAGGCGGCGTTCCCGCGCGACAAGTGCTGCGGCGACGGTCTCACCACCCTCGCGCTTCGCGAACTCGAGGCAATCGGCCTCGCGCCACACATGGTTCCGAACTGGAAGTCGGTCGACGAAGCGTGGCTACGTTCGCCATCGGGACGTGAGGTCGAGGTGCCTCTGCCTGGGGTCGGCACGTTTGCAGCCACCACACCGCGCGTCGAGTTGGACGCCGCGTTGGTGCATCTGGCGGGTGCCAGCGGCGCGTCGGTGCACGATGGCCACGCGCTCGTTGCGGTACGCCAGTTCGACGACCGCATCGAGGCCGACGTCCACGGCCTCGGCGCGGTGACCGCTCGATACATCGTGGCCGCCGACGGCATGTGGTCGCCCACGCGCAAGCTGCTCGGAGCGGGCGAGGCCGGATATCTCGGCGAGTGGCATGCCTTTCGCCAATACGCCAGAGGTGTCACCGGACCGGCGGCACATCGCTTGTACGTCTGGTTCGAAGACGACCTGCTGCCCGGCTATGCGTGGAGCTTCCCGCTGCCAGGCGGGCGAGCCAACGTGGGCTTCGGTGTGTTGCGCAACGGCGTGCACAGTGGCGGCGACATGAAGCATCTGTGGACCGATCTGTGGCAACGCCCGCACATCGCCACGGCACTGGGTCCTGGTTTCGAGTTCGAAGATCGTCATACGGCATGGCCCATTCCCGCCGGCATCGATCGGGCAACGCTCACCGTCGGACGCACGCTGTTCGTGGGCGACGCCGCGCGCGCCAGCGACTACCTCACCGGCGAAGGCATCGGCCAGGCAGTGCTCACCGGCAGGGTGGCGGCCGAAGCCATCGTGCGCGCCGGAGCGCTACAGCCCGCCATCGCCCGGCATCTGTACGAACGTTCCGTGCGTCATCACCTGCTGGCCGACCATCGCCTCTCGGTGTTGATCAGTCGCGGCGTGGCCAACCCGGCCGGACCCCGCGGCGCGGTGAAAGGTCTGCAACGGTCTGCTCGGGCGCGCCGCATCTTTGCCCGGTGGATGTTCGAGGACGAGCCACGCGCTGTGCTGCTCACCCCGACGCGATGGCATCGCCACCTTGGCCGGCTACCCGGCCCGTATCGCTGACGCGCCGGTCGCGACGCTCAGCCCGCGCAGAACGCGGCGATGTCGCGTGCCGTGTCGTGGCTGATGTCGGGGCACATCATGGGGAAGATCTCGGTGCCGTGCATCGTGCCCATCATCTGCCGGCAGCGCGCTGTGACGCCCGCCTGCATGAGCAGCCGGTAGAAGTTGATGCCTTCGTCGCGCAGCGGATCGCACTCGTTCACGCTGATGACCGTGCGTGGCAGACCGGCGACGTCGGCGATCGTGGCCAGGCCCGGCCAGGCGAGCGGGTTGCGCGCGTTGAACGCCTCGATGCCATACCCGACGGCGCCACGGTTGTTGTGCAAGTCGAGCAGGATTCCATTGTTCTCGGTGGATGACGGGTTCTCGGGTAGCGGCCAGGTTCCGGCGATGTAGGGGCACAGCGCGTACATGCCGGTGATCAGCCCGATGTCGCCGTCTTGCTTCAGCTTCAGGCCGGTTGCGAGCGTGAGGTTTCCGCCACCGCTCTCGCCGGCAACGATGATGCGGCTGGCGTCGACGCCCAACGTTGACGCGTTGGCGTGCACCCACTTGAGGCCCGACACGCAGTCGTTGAGGCCGGCGGGAAACGGTGCCACCTCGGGTGCCGACGACGGACTGATCGAGTTACGGAAGTCGACCATGGCAACGGCCACCCCTTTGGCGGCGATGATCTTGCCCCATGCCCGATAGTTACCGTCGAAGCACGACATCGTCTGCATTCCGCCGCCGTGGATGTAGTACACGCACGGCAGCGCCTCGTCGTTGTCGGGCCGGATGACGTTGATGTTGATCTCGTTGCCATCAGGCTGCGACACAATCTTCTCGACATGGATGCGAAGACCGGCCGATGGGGCGATCTCTTCGGTATCGCACATCTCCATCATCGACCGCACCATCTGCTCGGTTTGCAACGCTGCCTCGGTGCTCGCCTCGGCGATCATCTGCTCGCGGTCGGCCACATCGGCGACTTCGAAGGGTGGGAACACTCCGAGCATCGTCTTGATGCGTGGGTCGAGTCGGTTGTCACCTGCGATGTCGTAAGCCATGGGCACAACGTACTCGTGTACTGGCACACTGGCGGACGTGGAGGCCCCTGGGAACGACATTGCAATGGGTGAGGACGATCTGAGCACCCCAGGCGGGTTGCTGGTGCCTGCGAGCGCGTTGGTGTGGAACTTCGCGCGGTCGAGCGGTGCCGGAGGGCAGCACGTGAACAAGACGTCGTCGAAGGTCACGCTCGCGGTCGAAACCAGCGACGTAGTGGCGCAGCCCGCGGTGATGGAACGGTTACAGGCTGGCCTGCCGGCGCGGGTGCGGGTGACCAGCGAAGCGACACGCAGTCAGTGGCGCAATCGTCAGCGCTGCCTCGAACACCTTGGCGAGATCCTCGACGCTGCGGCCAAGCCTCCCGCCGCCAAACGGCGGGCATCGAGGCCCACACGTGGGTCGGTCGAGCGCCGTCTCGACACCAAGCGACGTGACAGCGCCAAGAAGCAGTCACGCCGCGGCACCGACTGGTAGCCGGCCGGGGAACGCAGTGACCCCGGCACCGTTACAAGCGGCCCGGGGTCGTGGCTCTTCCCTGTGGAGGGATCGGCACGTCCACAGTACCGTTCGGATCATGCATACACGGCTCACTGAACTGCTCGAGATCGAACACCCCATCATGCTCGCCGGCATGGGCGGCGTCAGCTACTACGCGCTGGTCGCGGCGGTCAGCGAGGCTGGCGGCATCGGCACGCTCGGCGCAAGCACCATGGCACCCGACGAACTGCCGCGCGAGATGGCCGATGTACGCAAGCTCACCGCCAAGCCGTTCGGTGTCGACCTGCTCACGGCCATGCCCGGCCAAGTCGAACGCGGCATCCAAGACGTGATCAACGGCGGCGCGCGCATTTTCGTCGCCGGGCTCGGCGTGCCACGAGAGGTCATCGACCTGCTGCACTCGAAGAACATCCTGGTCGGCAGCATGTGCGGCAAGGTGCGCCACGCCATCAGCGCTGTGGCCAGCGGGGTCGACTTCGTTGTCGCGCAGGGCACCGAGGGTGGCGGCCACACCGGCACCGTCGCCACCATGGCGCTGGTGCCACAGGTGGTCGATGCGGTGGGCGCGCAGGTGCCGGTCGTGGCAGCCGGTGGCCTCTACGACGGACGCGGACTGGCCGCGGCGCTCGCCCTGGGCGCCGACGGCGTGTGGATCGGCACCCGGTTCATCGCCACGCCCGAGGCCAGAGCGGTCGCCGGCTACAAAGAGACCCTGCTCGCTACGCCAGAGGACGGCACTGTGATCAGCCGTGCGTTCACCGGCAAGACGTGCCGGGTGGTACGCAACGATTGGACCGCGCACTTCGAGCAGCACCCCGACGAGCTGCAGCCCTTCCCCGGCCAGGCATTCGCATCGAGCAAGGCCGGCGTCAACCACCTCGGCTACCCGAGCGGCACCCAGGTCGACGTGGCCACCGAGTTCATGCCGTGCGGCCAGGGAGTGGGCGCGATCGACGAGCTCGTGCCCGCCGGCGATCTGGTGCGATCGATGGTGGCCGAGGCCGAGCGGGCCATCGAGCGCATGGTGGCGGCGCGTACCTGAGCGCTGAGCGTGTGTCGCCCGTTGCCACCGATCGACCGAGGGGCAAGCACTACGTCCGTTCACGTCAGTTCGATTTCGCTTCTGCCACGACTCGCGAGTCGGCGGTGTGGGCGGTGGCGACGTGGCTCCCCGCGTAGGCGTGGAGCGATCGATGTCACGATGTAGCGATGGGCTTTC
>JAYTNH010000051.1:0-2962 GCA_043748395.1 Ilumatobacteraceae bacterium
GGCCGCGGTCCGAGCCACCACCGCCGCCCGACATCGCCATCGATGCATGGGCTCCGTACTGGGTGCTCCCTGCAGCTACAGCAGCCACCGAGGCGAACGGACGGCTGCTGCGCGAAGTGTCGCCGTTCTTGTACGAGGCGCGCGGCGCCACCGAGATCGGCTTTCCCGGCAACCTCACTGGGTCCGCGACCGAGCCGTTGCTCGCCGCCGCCCAACAGCACGACATCACCGTCGTGCCCTCCATCGTCGACGCCATGGAACCGGGAGGCATGGCCGCTGTGCTCGCCGACCCCACCACTCGCACCCAACATGTGCAGACCATCGTCGATTTGGCAAACGCCAACAACTACCACGGCATCGACCTCGACTACGAGGTGTTCGCGTTCGGTGACCGCCGCTCCACCTGGGGGGCCACCCGCCCCAACTGGGTCGCGTTCGTCACCGAGCTCGCGCTGCGGCTGCACCTCGATGGTCGCACGCTCACCGTGTCGGTGCCGCCGATCTACGACGGTGAACGCAATGGCGACAGCGGCTACTGGGTGTACGACTACGCCGCGATGGGCAAGGTGGTCGACCACATCCGCATCATGGCCTACGACTACAGCGTGGCCGAGGCTGGCCCGATCGCACCGCTCGATTGGGTCCGCACGGTCATCACCGCTGCCAAACGGGTGGTCGCAGACGACTCGAAGCTCGTGCTGGGCGTTGGTCTGTACGGTCGCAATTGGCCAGTGTCGACGGCGGGAACTTGCCCCGCGTCGGCACAAGGCATGGTTCCTGTCACGCAGTCGTCACTCGACGAACTGGTCGCGAAGCGCGGGGCCACCGTCGTGCACGACTCGCTCACCGGTGAAGCATCGTTCACCTACCAGCTCGACATCACTGACGGCACGGCCACCTGCACGCAGACCCGCCAGGTGAACATCATCGACGTCGAAGGCATGCGGCTGCGCATCGACCTCGCCCGCCGTGAACGGCTCGGCGGCGTCTCGTTGTGGGCGCTCGGCTTCGATGGCCCCACGACCTGGGAGGCAGTCGCTCCACTTGCTCGGCTGGGGGAATAGTTGTGCCCGCAACTATGTTGTACAGACCATGACCATCACCATCCAGGAAGCCAACGATCGCTTCGTGACCGACATCGGCTGGCTCGATTCGAAGCACTCGTTCAACTTCGGCAATCACTACTCGCCTGCGCACACCGGCCACGGCCTGCTGATCGTCAACAACGACGACATCGTCGCCCCGGGCGGCGGCTTTGGGCTGCACGGCCACCGCGACATGGAGATCGTCACCTGGGTGCTATCGGGTGAGCTCGAACACCACGACAGCGAGGGCAACGACGGCGTCATCTACCCAGGGCTCGCGCAACGTATGACCGCCGGTCGAGGCATTCGCCATAGCGAGATGAACCACAGCACTACCGAACCCGTGCACTTCGTGCAGATGTGGGTGCTGCCCGACACACTGGGCGTGCAGCCGGGGTACGAGCAGCTCGATGTCAACGATGCCCTCGCCACGGGTGAGTTGGTACCCATCGCGTCGGGCGCTGGACACCCGCAGGCCATCTCGATTCACCAGCACGGCGCCACCTTGTGGGGGGCGCGGCTACAGGCCGGATCTTCCATCGCGATGCCGCACGCACGCCATGTGCACGCGTTCGTCGCGCTCGGGTCTGGCTCGCTTGATGCCGACGATCTGGCAGCGGGCGACGCTGCTCGGCTCACTGATGTGCACGGTGTTGGTTTCAGCGCCGGCGTCGACGGTGCTGAACTGTTGGTGTGGGCAACGACGTGAACCGTGCCCGCATACCGTGCCCGACAACTGGAGAAACAGATGACCCAACCCGCAACCCGCGATGAACTTGCCGTCCGCCGCGCCGAAATATCGGCTCGCTACCTGTTACCACGCGACGCGCGTCCCGTGTCGGCCGGCCGCGGCGTGCACCACGTGGCGCTCATCAGTAGCGACGTCGAACGCACCGTCCGGTTCATCGACGGACTGCTCGAGTTCCCGCTCATCGAGATGTTCGAGAACCGCGACTACGAGGGCTCCACTCACTTCTTCTTCGACATCGGCAACGGTAACTCGCTGGCCTACTTCGACCTGCCCGGCCTTCCCCTCGGCGCGTACGACGAGGTGTTGGGTGGTCTGCACCATCTGGCCATCTCGGTCGAGCCCGAACGGTGGAGCCACCTGCGCGCCAAGCTCGAGGCCGCTGGTGTCGAGACCCTGAACCTCAGCGATTCATCGCTGTACTTCAGCGGACCGGACGGCGAGCGGCTCGAACTCATCAGCGATCCACTCGGTCGAATGTACGGCTCCGACGTCGGGTAGACGTCAAGCACGGGGCGTCGCGTACCATCAGGAGATGGAAATGCACTTTGCCTCTGTTTGGGAATCGATCGCCGATGTCATCGGCGACCACACCGCATTGGTGCACGGCAGCACGCGCCGCACCTGGACCGAGTTCGATCAGCGATCGGCCAAGCTCGCGGCGGCGTACACCGCTGTCGGGCTGCAGCCCGACAGCAAGGTTGCCTTGTACATGTACAACGGCAACGAGTACCTCGAGGCACAGAACGGCGCGTTCAAGATGCGCGGCGTCTCGGTGAACGTCAACTATCGCTACCTCGACGAAGAGCTGTGGTACCTGCTCGACAACTCCGATGCCGAGGCGCTGGTGTTCCACTCGTCGCTGGGCGACCGGGTGGCGCGCGTGGCCGACAGGCTTCCCAAGTTGAAGCTGCTCATCGAGGTCGACGACGGCGGGGCGGGCAGCGTACCCAACGCGCTCGCCTACGAAGATGTCGTCGCCGGCCACGACCCGATGCCGCGCATCACGCGCAACGAAGACGACATCTATATGCTCTACACCGGCGGCACCACCGGCATGCCCAAGGGCGTGATGTACGCCATGGGCGGGCTCACCGCCGGTTTCGTCAGCGGCGGGTTCCCGATGGTC
>JAYTNH010000052.1:0-4895 GCA_043748395.1 Ilumatobacteraceae bacterium
CGACCACTCACGACCAATGTTCCCATTAGGGGGTTGGGGGGAGGGACTGGGTGGCGTCGAGCCAGCCGACCATGCCGGCGGCAACCATCTCGCGGGGGACGACGGCTCCGCCACCGCCGTAGGTGGCGCCCGACCGGGGCGCGGTGCCCTCGCGTTCGTGCGCGACGGCGACTGCGTGGGCGAGATCAGTGGCGAACCGGTCGATCACGCCCGGTTGGGTGTTCGGGCGGGTGATGCAGAAGTGCACTGCTGGCGGCGACTGCAACCCGTTGAGCCGCCAGCCCTTGGCAGCCAGCACGTCGTTGACGTGGAAGATGTCGACGCCGCTGCCCTCGACGTGGCTGAACGCGACGTTGAAGAACGGATCGCCGAGCACCTGCAGTTCGGGGTGGGCGCCGATGACCGCGCGGAGCTCGCCGGCAGTGCGCAGGATGTCGGCGGCGATGCGAAGGTAGCCCTCGCGGCCCAGCGACACCATGGCGGCCCACGCCGCGGCGATGATGCCGCCACTGCGGCTGCCGCTCATGCCGGGCGACGTGTACAGGCCGCCCGGCCAATCGGGCACGATGAAGTACTGCAGCCTGCGCAGCTCGGGGGTGCGGTACAGCAGCACGCTCGACCCCTTCAGCCCGAACCCGTACTTGTGGGTGTCGGCACTGATCGAGGTGACACCAGGCAGGCGGAAGTCGAACGTGGGCACCTGGTAGCCGAGGTCTTGACCCCACGCGAGGATGAAGCCGCCGAGGCAACCATCGACGTGCAGGTTGATGCCGCGCTCTACCGCCAACGCCGAGAGCTCGTCGATCGGGTCGACCGCGCCGTGGGGGTACGACCCCGCCGAACCAACCAGCGCAACGGTGTTCTCGTCGACGAGCGATCGCACGCTGGCCATGTCGACCACGAACGTGTCGGTGACAGCGGCTTTGCGCAGCTCGATGCCGAAGTAGTGCGCGCCCTTGTCGAACGCCGGGTGGGCGGTGACCGGCAGCACCACGTTGGGCTTGGTGATGCCACGCTCGGCACCCCATTCGCGGTAGACGAGCATGGGGTTCATCAGGCTCTCGGTGCCGCCGCTGGTGAGCACGCCGCACACGGTCTGGCCGGGAACGGCCGAGCCGTGCAGCATGTCGGCCGTCATCGCGATGATCTCACCCTCGAACCGGGTGGCGCTGGGGTACATGTCGCGCTGCAGCACGTTGGCATGGCTGTAGTGGCCGAACACCTCGTTCAGGAACTCGTAGTGCTCCTCGTCGCCCGAGTAGATCGACCCGCTGATCTTGCCCTCGTGATAGGCGGCGTCTTCTTGCCCGGCCATCTCGCGGATCTCGGCGAGTATCGCCTCGCGTTCACGACCCTGCTGCGGGAAGGCGCGGACGACGGGATAACGATCGGCATACGGATACAGGCCCATGACCGCAGGCTAGGGCGTTGCCGCCAACGAAGGGTGCAGCGCGGCGAGGCGTCGCAGCGCCGCGTCCATCAGCTCGCGGTTCGCGGGATCGGGTTCGCGTGCCGCGCGCACCTGCAGCAGCACCGGTACGGCACTGATGTCGATGTGGCCGAGCTCGGCGAACGCCAAGAACGCCGCGCCACGGGCGTTCGTGGCCCGAGGCTCGACCAGTTGATGCACAGGGCGATCGATGGCGTCGGCGAGCACCTGCGACCACAGGTCGCTCTGGGCTCCCCCGCCGCCGAAGCGCACGAAGGCAAACGGGTTGCCGACGAATGCCTCGACGTGCGGGAGCAGCCACGCCAGATTGAGCGCCACACCTTCGATCACCGAACGCAACGCATGGCGGCGGTCGTGATGCAACGAGAGCCCGATCAGCGCGGCCCGCACATCGTCGTTCGGCTCGGGGGCGATGGAGCCGAGCAGCCACGGCAGGAACTGCACGCCGGCTGATCCCGCCGCCACCTGCGCTGCCTCGGCCAATGCCGGCTCGAACTGGTCGCCGGCACCGAACATCCTCATCGCCCATTCCAGAGCGCGACCGCCGACGCCGTTCTCGGCCATGACGTAATAGCGACCGGGCAGCGGGCTGGGCACCGCGAGGATGCCCGAACCGAGGTCGCCACGATGTTCGGTGATGTGGCTCACCAGCACCGAGGTGGTGCCGATGATGATGGAACCGTGGTGCGCGTCGAGCGCTCCCGACCCGACGGCAGAGGTGATCGAATCGATGGTGCCTGGCATCACCGGCGTGCCGGCGGCGACGCCGAGCTCGGCTGCTGCAGCCCCGATGACGACGCCGATGATGCCGTTCATCGGCACCAGTGGCGCGAGCTTGTCGGGGTCGAGCTGTGTGGCCGCAACCAGGTCGGGGTCGTACTCGGTGGCACCCCAGGTGCGGTTGTCGCACACGAGCTGACCGAACGCCGTGCTCTGGGTGACGCACACGCGGCCGGTGAGCCGTGCGGTGATGTAGTCCATCGGCTCGACGAACGCTGCGGCCGCCGCGTATGACTCGGGGTACCGCTCGCGCAGCACGTGCACGTGGGCGATGTTGTCGTTACCGCTCGGCAGTGGGATGAGCCCGTGCCGCTCGACGAAGAGCGAGAACGAGTCGTCGTTGAGCAGCGTGAGGTTGTGCGCCGCGCCGCGGGTGTCCATCCACAAGATGCATGGCCCCGTCGGCGTGCCATCGGCCGCCACCGGGATGGTGCTGAAGTACTGGCTGGTGACGGCGACGGCCACGATCGGCGGGGTGGGGCTCACCGCGGCGAGCGTGTCGCGGGTGGCCGCGACGACTGCCGACCACATCTCGACAGGGTCCTGCTCGGCACCACCGCCGTCGAAGAAGTGGGTGACGACCGGCCGGCTGCGCCAGGCGAGCGTGGCACCGCTGGCGTCGACGAGCGCCACCTTCGGGCCACCCGTGCCGAGGTCGATGGCGAGTACGCAGTCGGCGGCACGGGTCATCTCGCGAGTATTCCACCGACGTGCTACACCGTGTGTGTGCAACAAGACGGTGTGCAACAAGACGGTGTGCAACACGACGGTGTGCAACACGACGGTTCGCCATACGACGGTGTCGCGGTGCTGGTTGGTGCAGTGCCGCAGTGGCGTGGGCTCGCCACCACCATCCGGCCGCTCGCCGGCGGAATCACCAACCGCAACTACGTCGTCGGTGTCGATGGACGCGAGTTTGTGGTGCGCGTGCCGGGCGAGCGCACCGAACTACTCGGCATCGACCGGCCGCACGAGGCCGAGGCGGCGCGGCGCGCAGCCGAATTGGGCATCGGTCCACCGGTGCTGGGCGACCTGCCCGGAGTGGGCACACTCATCACCGAACTCATCCCTGGCGGACACCTCGACGGTGCCGAATTCGTGGCCCGGCTCGACAACGTCGTCGATGTGCTCCGGCGCTTCCACTCCAGCGGCCCCCTGGGCGGGGCGTTCCCCATCCACCGCGTGGTCGAGTGGCACGCCCGCGACGCGGCCACGCACGGAGTCATCCCACCGGCTGCCTACGAACGTCTACATGAACAGAGCCTCCGCATCGAGCACGCGTTCGGTCGCGCACCACTCGCCCCGGCGCCGTGTCACAACGATCTGTTGCCCGCCAACGTGCTGTTCAGTGAGCGGCAGGTGCTGCTGCTCGATTTCGAGTACGCAGGCATGAACGACCTGTTCTTCGACCTCGGCAACCTGAGTGTGAACTGCGGCCTCGATGCCGGCGCCGACGAGCAGCTCGTGGGTTCCTACTTCGGAACGGTGACCCACGCGGCGATGGCACGCCTGCGGTTGATGAAGGTGATGAGCGAGTTCCGCGAGGGCATGTGGGCCGTCGTGCAGCAGGCGATCAGCACGCTCGACACCGACTTCGTCACGTATGCCGACGAGCGTCTCGCCAACTGCGTGCGTCTCAGTGAGCTGCCCGAGTTCGAGTCGTGGCTACGTCAGGCCGAGCAGCACCTTGAGCTCCCCGTGACCGACTCCGGCAGCAAGTCCGGCGGCGAACCCGTCGCATAGTGTCTACCGTCATGCGCGACACGGCGAGAGCGGTCATCATCGGAGGAGGTGTCGGCGGCGCGAGCATCGCTTATCACCTCACCGAGCTCGGCTGGCACGACATCGTGCTGGTCGATCGCGATCAGCTCACCAGCGGCTCGACGTTCCACTCCGCCGGCCTGGTGGGTCAGCTTCGCAGCAGCGTCACGCTCACGCGGATGATGATGTACGGCGCGGAGCTGTACCGACGTTTGGGGGCCGAGACGGGCCACGACGTCGGCTGGCACGAGGTCGGCTCGCTGCGCTTGGCGTCGACGCCCGAGCGGCTCGAGGAGCTGCGCCGCCAGGCGGGCTGGGCGCAGACGTTCGGCCTGCCACTCGACCTGATCAGCACAGCCGAGGCACTCGAGCGGTTCCACGGTCTGTTCGACCCCGCCGATGTGCTCGGCGCGGTGTGGCTGCCCACCGACGGATGGCTGAACCCGAGCGACCTCACGATGGCCCTCGCTGCAGGCGCGCGGAGTCGGGGCGCCGAGATCGCCACGATGACCCGCGTGATCGGCATCGACACCGTCGATGGGCGCGTCACGCGGGTGCGCACCGATCGCGGCGACATCGCGACCGACATCGTGGTGAACGCCGGCGGCATGTACGCCCACGAGATCGGACGCATGGTGGGTGTCAACGTGCCCGTCGTACCGATGGCCCATCAGTACGCGATCACACGACCGTCCGTCACGGTGCCGTCGTCGCTGCCCACGATGCGCGACCCCGACCGGCTGGTGTACTTCCGCGAGGAAGTGGGCGGCATGCTGATGGGCGGCTACGAGCGCAATCCCGACCCGTGGTGCCTCGACGGCTCCATCCCGCCGACGTTCAACAACACGCTCCTGTCGCCCGACTGGGACCGCTTCCTCCCGCTCACCGAAGCTGCCCAGACCCT
>JAYTNH010000053.1:0-23488 GCA_043748395.1 Ilumatobacteraceae bacterium
TCGCCCAGCACGGCGGCGGCGAACAGGCAAAGACACATCAGCCAGATGGGCCAGGTGACGATCTCAGGATTGGTGGCCCGCAGGAGACCGAGGGTGAAAAGCAGCGAGTCTCCGGGCAGGAAGAACCCGATGAGCAGACCCGACTCGGCGAACACGATGATGCCGAGCACCACCAACCCGCCTTTGCGCACCCAGTTGTTGGCGAAGTCGAGCAGAGCAATCATGGCTGGCGAGGCTACCGCTGAAAAGCACGAGGGCCCGGGCGCATGGCCCGGGCCCTCGTGGCACACTCAGATGATTGGAGCGTCAGCGTGCGTCGACCGACGCTGCGGCCGGAAGATCGACCGCGAACGAGGTGGTCTTGCGGCTGGTGAACACGA
The DNA here is from genome assembly GCA_043748395.1 of Ilumatobacteraceae bacterium. Lineage (GTDB taxonomy): Bacteria > Actinomycetota > Acidimicrobiia > Acidimicrobiales > Ilumatobacteraceae > JAYTNH01. The sequence goes on from JAYTNH010000053.1 coordinate 381, forward strand.
TGGCACCAACCAGGATCACCAAGGCTGCGGCAGCGATGGCGAACCGGGCGCCGTCGTTGTCTTGCAGGTTGATGATCGCCGGCAGAATCAACAGGCTCACCAGGTTCATCACCTTGATGAGCGGGTTGAGCGCCGGGCCGGCGGTGTCCTTGAACGGATCGCCGACGGTGTCGCCGATGACGGCGGCCTTGTGGGCGTCGCTGCCCTTGCCGCCGTGGTGACCGTCTTCGATGTACTTCTTGGCGTTGTCCCATGCGCCGCCCGAGTTGCTCAGGTAGTTGGCCATCAGCTGGCCGACAAGGATGACCGCCGCCAGGAACGCGCCGAGCGCCTTCCAGTCGATGCCGAAGCCGATGATGACCGGGGTGAGCACGGCGAGCAGGGCGGGCGTGGCGAGCTCACGCAGCGAGGCCTCGGTGCAGATGTCGATGACGGGGCCGTACTCGGGCTCCTTCTCGCCGCGCATGATCTTGCCGTCGGCGAACTGCTTGCGCACTTCTTGCACCACCACGCCGGCGGTGCGGCCGACGGCGCGGATGGCGAACGACGAGAACAGGAAGGGTACGGCGCCGCCGATGAGCAGGCCGATGAAGACCTTCGGGTCGGCGACGTTGATGTTGATCCGGTCGAACACGCCGCGCGGGCCCTGCAGGAGCTCGTCGATTTCTGCCTTCGTGAGCAGTTCGCCGGCTGCTGTCTCGATGAACGAGGCGAACAGGGCGACTGCGGCGATGACCGCCGAGCCGATGGCGAAGCCCTTGGTGACGGCCTTGGTGGTGTTACCCACGGCGTCGAGGCTGACCATGATCTTCTGTGCCTCGCCGTGGAACTCGCCACTCATCTCGGCGATGCCGGCAGCGTTGTCGCTGACGGGGCCGAAGGTGTCTTCGCTGACGATGACGCCGGTGGTGGCGAGCATGCCCATGCCGGTGAGGGCCACCAGGTAGAAGCTGAACTGCAGGTTGCCGCCGCCGATCGACAACGCGACGCCGATGGCGATGGCGATGGCGATGATGGCATAGACCGAGCTCTCGAGCCCGCTGGCCGTACCTGCGAGCACCACTGTGGCGGGGCCCGTCTCGGATGCCTCGGCGATCTCTTGTACCGGCTTGTAGTGGGTGCCGGTGTAGTACTCGGTGAGGCGGCTGATGCCCTGTGCCAGCACGAGGCCGATGGCTACGGCGCCGAAGCACTTCCAGCCGGCGTTGTCGTACTCGTTGCCGACGTAAACGAGCGACACGACGAGCGTGCCGATCAGCGTGAGGATGCCCGCCACGAGAAAGCCGCGGTTGATCGGCTTCAGTGCGTCGGTCTCGTCCTCTTTGGCCCTCACGGCGAACACGCCGAAGATGGACGCGACGACGCCGATGGCGCGGGCGGCAAGTGGGAAGATGAGACCAAGCGCCGGGTTGGCGCCGATCGAGTTGAACGCCGCAACGCCGAGGATGATGGAAGCGACGAGGGTGACCTCGTAGCTCTCGAACAAGTCGGCGGCCATGCCGGCGCAGTCGCCCACGTTGTCGCCCACGTTGTCGGCGATGGTTGCGGGGTTACGCGGGTCGTCTTCGGGAATACCGGCCTCGACCTTGCCGACGAGGTCGGCGCCGACGTCGGCCGCTTTGGTGAAGATGCCGCCACCCACCCGCAAGAACAGTGCCAGCAGCGAACCGCCGAAACCGAAGCCCACGAGAATGACCGACGAGGTGTTTTGGAACACCATGATGATCGCCGTGGCGCCCAGCAGGCCGAGGCCCACCGTGAACATCCCGGCGACGCCACCGGTGCGGAACGCAACGGTGAGGGCCTTGGGCATCGAGTTGGTCAGCGCGGCAGCAGCGGTGCGGACGTTGCCCTGAGTGGCCAGCGTCATACCGATGTAGCCGGTGAGGCCCGAGGCAAAACAGCCCAAGATGAAAGCGACCGTGCGCCACAGCCCGGCTTCACCGAAGCCGAGCGCCTCGGTGCCGTCGGGCTTGACGATGGATGTCGACGTGAGAAACACGATCGCGGCCAGCGGCACGAGGATGACGGCGATGGTCTTGAACTGCCGCTTCAGATAGGCGAGTGCGCCTTCCTGGATGGCCTTGGCGATCTCACGCATCTTGGGCGAGCCCTGGTCGAAGGCCAAGACGTTGCGGGCGAGGAAGAACCCCACCGCGATGGCGATGAGGGCGGCCGCGGCAGATAGGTACAGCACCGCCCACTCACCGCCCTTGAGAACGAACTCTTGATATCCGCCTTCAGAGGCGATGACTGCTGGCACCGGTTGGACTCCAACGTTCTCGGGCGTGACTCGAACGAGACGACGCTTGGTTGCAAACGTGTCGAGTGTAGGGACTTGTGAGCACGAGACACGAAATGATCGGTCATCCGGCGAAGTTCTCGCACGCCACAGGGCACGGCTACGGTTCCCGGTGATGGCTCTCTCACTCTCTCCCACCGCGGCCGATCGCGCTCCGGTCACGGGTACCGCAGTCGCCCGCAAGAAGCGCTCGAAGTTCTTCTTGCTCGATCTCTACAGCACAGCTGTTGGCAAGAAGTACGTCATGGCAGTCACCGGCATCGCCATCATGGGCTTCGTGTTCGTGCACATGATCGGCAACCTCAAGATGTACCTCGGCCGGGAAGACTTCGACCACTACGCCGAGTTCTTGCGCGATCTGCTGGTGCCCATTCTGCCCCGCACCGTGCTGCTGTGGCTCATGCGTCTCGGCCTCATCGGTGCCTTTGCCCTGCACATCCACTCGGCGTACGGGCTCACCATGCTCAACCGGCATGCCCGATCGGTGAAGTACCAGAGCCCCCGCGACTATCAGATCGCCAACTTCGCCAGCCGCACCATGCGCTGGTCGGGTGGCATCGTTGGTCTGTTCTTGCTGTGGCACTTGGCCGACCTCACGTGGGGGTGGGTCAACGCCACCGGCACCGACGGCACGTTCGTACGCGGCGAGGCATACGACAACGTGGCGCGCAGCCTCGATCGCATTCCGGTGGCGGTGCTGTACATCGCAGCCAACATCGCCTTGGGCATCCACCTGTTTCACGGAGCATGGAGCCTGTTTCAGTCACTGGGGTGGAACAACCCCAGGTTCAATGCGTGGCGGCGCGGTTTCGCAACCGGGTTCGCCACGCTCATCGTGGTGGGCAACGTGTCGTTCCCCATCGCCGTACTCGCCGGAATCGTAGGGAAGTGACCATGGGCAACGAACTGCTCGACAGCAAGATGCCCGGCGGCCCCGTGGCCGACATGTGGAACACGTACAAGACCGACATGAAGTTGGTGAACCCCAACAACAAGCGCAAGTTCAAAGTCATCGTGGTGGGCACTGGTCTGGCGGGCGCCTCGGCTGCCGCAACGCTGGCCGAACTCGGCTACCAGGTCGACGCGTTCACCTTCCACGACTCGCCGCGCCGTGCCCACAGCATCGCCGCGCAGGGCGGCATCAACGCCGCGAAGAACTATCACGGCGATGGCGACAGCGTTCACCGTTTGTTCTACGACACGGTGAAGGGTGGAGACTTCCGTTCACGCGAAGGCAACGTGCACCGACTCGCCGAGGTCAGCGTCAACATCATCGACCAGATGGTGGCCCAGGGCGTTCCCTTCGCCCGCGAGTACGGCGGCATGCTCGACAACCGCTCGTTCGGCGGCGCACAGGTGAGCCGCACGTTCTACGCCCGCGGCCAGACCGGCCAGCAGCTGCTGCTCGGCGCCTACCAACAGTTGGCGCGCCAGATCGGTCTGGGAAATGTGCGGCTGTTCAACCGTGTCGAGCTCGTCGACACCGTAGTCATCGACGACCGCTGCGCCGGCATCGTCACACGCGACCTCATCACTGGCGACGTCACGTCGCACGCCGCGCACGCCGTGGTGTTGGCCACCGGCGGGTACGGCAACGTCTTCTTCTTGTCGACCAACGCGATGAACTGCAACGTCACCGCGGCATGGCGCGCGCACCAGCGTGGCGCGTACTTCGCCAACCCGTGTTACACGCAGATCCACCCCACGTGCATCCCGCAGGCCGACGACACGCAGTCGAAGCTCACGCTCATGAGCGAATCGCTGCGCAACGACGGCCGTGTCTGGGTACCCGCCATCGTCGACGACAAGCGCACCGCCGACCAGATCCCCGAGGCCGAGCGCGACTACTACCTCGAACGGCTCTATCCCAGCTTCGGAAACCTCGCGCCGCGCGACATCTCGTCGCGGGCGGCCAAGCGTGCTGTCGACTCGGGCCGCGGTGTCGGGCCACTGAAGAACGGCGTGTACCTCGACTTCTCCGGTGCCATTGGCCGGCTCGGCCACGACGTCGTGCAAGAGCGCTACGGCAACCTGTTCGAGATGTACGAACGCATCACCGGCGAGAACCCGTACGACGTACCCATGCGCATCTACCCGGCCAGCCACTACACCATGGGCGGGCTGTGGGTCGACTACGAGCTGATGACCACCATCCCCGGGCTCTATTGCGCCGGCGAGGCCAACTTCAGCGATCACGGCGCCAACCGGCTCGGGGCATCTGCGCTCATGCAGGGCCTCGCCGATGGCTACTTCGTGTTGCCGTACACCATTGGCAACTACCTGGCCCCGATGCTCAACAAGCCCATCCCCGACGCAACTCACCCCGAGTTCCGCGCTGCCGAGGTTGCCGCCCGTCAGCGATTCCAGGGGTATCTCGACATCAACGGCAAGCGGTCGCCCGACTGGTTCCACCGCGAGCTCGGCAAGATCATCTGGGATCGCTGCGGTATGGATCGCACCGAGGCCGGCCTCGAGCAGGCGCTCACCGATCTGCCCGCGTTGTACGACGAGTTCAAGACCGATCTGCGGGTCACGGGCGACGGCGAGAGCACCAACCAGACGCTCGAGAAAGCCGGTCGTGTCGACGACTTCTTCCAGCTCGGCATGGTGATGTGCCGCGATGCGCTCGATCGCCGCGAGAGCTGCGGTGGCCACTTCCGATCCGAGTACCAAGACGAAGAAGGCGAGGCCAAGCGCGACGACGAGAACTTCGCCCACGTCGCTGCTTGGGAATGGACCGGCGACCCAATGGCGCCCACCCGAAACATCGAACCGCTCACCTTCGACGCCGTTCACCTCGCCACCCGGAGCTACAAGTGACCGTTCACTCCACCACGCTGACGAATCTCAAGCTCAAGATCTGGCGACAGTCGGGGCCCACCGACGCTGGTCGGTTCGAGACCTACACCGTCGCGTCCATCAGCGACGAGGCATCGTTCCTCGAACTGCTCGACGTGCTCAACGAACAGCTCATCAACGACGGTCTCGAAGCTGTGGTGTTCGACCACGACTGCCGCGAGGGCATTTGCGGTACCTGCTCGCTCATGATCGACGGCCAGGCGCACGGCCCGCAGCGCGGCACGGCCACCTGTCAGTTGCACATGCGCAAGTTCAGCAGCGGGCAGACCATCGTCATCGAGCCGTGGCGCGCCACGGCGTTCCCCATCATCAAAGACCTCATGGTCGACCGCGGCGCGTTCGACCGCATCATCGAGGTAGGCGGGTTCATCACCGCGCCAACCGGTGGTGCGCCCGACGCCAACCTCATCCCCATTCCCAAGCCGGTGGCCGATGCATCGATGGATGCCGCCGAGTGCATTGGCTGCGGTGCGTGCGTGGCGGCATGCCCGAACGGTGCGGCCAACCTGTTCACCGCAGCCAAGCTCGCGCATCTCAACCTGCTGCCGCAGGGTCAGGCCGAGCGGCTGCAACGCACGCAAGACATGGTCGAGACCATGGACGACTACTTCGGTTCGTGCACCAACCACGGCGAGTGCGAGGCGGCCTGCCCCAAGAGCATCTCAATCGATGTGATCGCGCTGATGAACAAGGACTACCTCCAGTCCAAGATCCAGAACCGTAAGACCATCAGCCGCCGCTAGCCGTCAGGTACGCGGGCCTACCACGGTGGTGTAGCGATTGCTTGCCACTTCGTCGCCGTGCTCGACCACGAGGTCGAGCCACAGTTCGCCAGCGATGTCGGGTACCACGAGCTGAACCGTGCCCACGCGCACGCACGAGTCGGGTGGTACGTCGCCGCGGAACCGCCAAGTGTGACTGCCGCCGGGCCACCGTAGCGTGGCCGTGCAGTCGACATCTTCCAGCAAGGTACGCACATCGCTGACGACGTGCACGTCGAGGGCCAATGCGTCGCCGGCCTGCGTGGTGCGCGGCAGCGGATCGGCCACCACGATCACCGGCCGGCATGCATCGAGCACGGTCTGATACGCGATTTTCGGTTGGCGCAGATGGTCGAGCACGCTGAAGCTGACGGCCGGGTGGGCGTCGTTGAGCATGAGGAAGCAGAACCCTCCACTGGGGCGATACTTCAGTCGACGCAGCGTCTCGATGTGATGGCGCAGCACGTTGGCCTGGTAGTGCTGCGTCGCCGTGCGCCAGGCATCGAACGTGGCGTAGCTGGCCGGCGGCACGTGGGCTTCGAGTTCTTCCAGTTGCAGTCCGTGGTGTTCGGTGAGAGCCGCCCAATCGAGCGTCGGCCAACGCTCGGGCTGCATGAACTCGGCGCTGTTGGGCACGGAGTGGGCGCCGAACTCGCTGACGAACCGCACCATTCGTGGCATCGCCGCGGCGAACCCGTCGAGGTCGCGCGCATCGCCGTGATACCAGCCGAAGAACAGGTGGCTGTCGGTTCCGTCGAGTTGCGGCAGGTGAGGCACGACGCCGCTGTGGGCGATGGTGGTGCGGCTCTCGTCAGCGGTCTCGAACGCCCGCTTCACCCACCGGTCGAGCACGGTCTTGTTCCATGTCGGCAACTGTCCGGCGAGGATGTGGTTGGCGGGGCCCGAGCCGGCAGCCTCGCGTCGACTGGTCTGCACCTTGGCCGGGTCGCTATGGGCGCACCACACGGCAATCGACGGGTGATGCCCTAAGAAGTCGACAGCCTCGCGAGCCTGGGCCACTGCTTCTTTGCGGATGGAGCGCGCGTAGTTCCACTGCAGCGGGAAGTCTTGCCACACGAGCATGCCCAACTCGTCGGCAGCGTCGTACAGTTCGGGTCGACTGATGTGACCGTGCACTCTGATGAGGTCGAGCCCGGCTTCGCGAGCAAGTTCGACGTCGTGGCGAAGCTCTTGTGGGGTGGCCTCGGCCAGCGCCATGCGCGTTGGGGCCAGGTTGGCGCCCTTGGTGTACAGGGGTTCGCCGTTCACCGAGAACACCCAGTCCTGCAGCGCCACCTCGCGCAGTCCGGTGCGCACGAGTCGGCGATCGCTCACCACTTGCTCCACGACAACGCGCACCTCGACGTCGGTGAGGTGCTGTTCACCCATCGACCACGGCCACCACAGGTCAGGGTCGGCGATGTCGAGATCCCAGTCGACTTCGTTCGCGCCGCGCGCGAGCGACATCTCGCGCTCGGCAAGCACGTCACCGTCGACCACCGTTTGCAGCCTGATCCTGCGTGGCTGGTCGCTGTCGAGCCGAGCGTGAAGGCGCAGGTGAGCGCGCGCATCGTTGGCGTCGCGGCACACCACGCGGAGGCGGTCGATACGGACCGGCCCGCTCGACTCGATGCACACCGGGCGCCACAATCCACCGGGATTCCACGAGGGATCGATGCCGTCCCAGTGCTGGAACACGCCGGTGATGTTGCGCTTGGCGGCCTTGTTGCGTTGCGGTGCGCACGACACTTCCACGGCGAGCACATGGTCGGAGGCGAGCCTGGCGAGGTCGGTGATCTCGAGCGAGTGCGGGAAGAAGTAGCCCTCTGGGTCGCCCAGATAGGCGCCATCGAGCCACACGTCGGCCTGGTAGAACACACCCTCGAGGGTGACAAAACGTCGCTCGCCCTCGCCGGGTACGTCGAGGTGGAAAGCATGCCGATACAGCAGCGGGCCGTCGGCATCGGCGAACTCGGCAGCCGATCGCCAGTGGCCCGGCACCGCAATCTGGGGCCACGACGCATCATCGAAGGCGAGCCCAACGGCGCTGCGCCGCAACTCGTCGTCGGCCACACTCGCTCGCCATGGGCCCGTCAACTGCACAGGCGAACTGTAGGCGACGGGGCACCAGAGTTCCTGGTGGCGCCGTGATCGACCGTTCCCTCCGGCTCGCGGGGCGTTGAGGCGGTATGGTCGGCGGATGGCGAATCGCGCAGCAACGCTGGGGGAACTGAAGGCATCGGGATGGCAGTCGGTGCCGGTGAAAGAAGAGATCCGCACCAATGCGGTGGCTCGCATCCAGGCAGGTGAGGCACTGTTCGAAGGCGTGCTCGGCTACGAGAACACCGTGATGCCGCAGCTCGAGAACGCCCTGCTCGCCGGCCACGACGTCATCTTCTTGGGCGAGCGCGGACAGGCCAAGACGCGCATCATCCGGTCGCTCACGCACTTGCTCGACGAGTGGATGCCCATCGTTGCCGGCAGCGAGATCAACGACGACCCTTACTCGCCGGTGAGCCGGCATGCCATCGATCTGGTCGCCGAACTCGGTGACTCAACTCCTATCCACTGGGTGCACCGCGACACCCGATTCGGCGAGAAGTTGGCAACGCCCGACACGTCGATTGCCGACCTCATCGGCGAGGTCGACCCCATCAAGGTTGCCGAGGGCCGCTACCTCAGTGACGAGCTCACCCTGCATTACGGGCTGGTGCCGCGCACCAACCGCGGCATCTTCGCGATCAACGAGATTCCCGATCTTGCCGAGCGCATCCAGGTTGGTCTGCTCAACGTGCTCGAGGAGCGCGATGTGCAGATCCGCGGCTACAAGATTCGTTTGCCGCTCGATGTGCTGCTCGTGGCCAGCGCGAACCCCGAGGACTACACCAATCGCGGCCGCATCATCACGCCGCTGAAAGATCGCTTCGGTAGCCAGATTCGCACCCACTACCCACTCGACACCGAGACCGAAGTGGCCATCATGCGGCAAGAGGCGCGCCCGCCGTCGGTGGGCGATGTCGACGTGCAGATGCCCGCATACATGGAGCGTGTGATCGCCACGTTCAGCCAACTAGCCCGCGGCAGCAACCAGGTCAATCAGCGCAGCGGCGTCAGTGTGCGCCTTTCGGTGAGCAACCTCGAAGTGCTCGGCGCGAACGCATTGCGCCGTGGTCTGCGCGCTGGCGAGCGTCACGTGGTGCCCCGCGTGTGCGATCTCGGCGCGCTGGCCGCTTCGACCAGTGGCAAGGTCGAGATCGAGTCGCTCGAAGACGGTCGCGAGGGCCTGATTCTCGAGAACCTGGTGAAGGCAGCGGTGCTCACCGTGTTCAAAGAGCTCGTGCCACCCGATCAGGTGCGCGAGGTGGTCACCGCGTTCGACGAAGGCATCGTCGCCCACACCGGCGAAGACGTCACCTCGGTCGACGAGGCGCGCTTGCTCGAGCAGGTCGAGGCGTTGCGTACGCCCGTGCGCACCCTCACCGGCGACGACGAGTCACCAGCGGCCGTCGCCGCCGCAGTCGAGTTCGTCCTCGAAGGCCTGCACCTCTCGAAGCGCCTCAACAAGGACTCAGCCGCCGGCTCGGCCGCCGCCACCTACCGCAGCCGCACCTAGCCCAACGCCCCGCCCCGCCGCGCCCCGCCGCGCCGCGCCGCGCCCGTCCCGTCCGCCCGTCCGCAGCGTTTGCCGACGAAACCACAACCTGTGTGGATTCGGTTCCAAACGCACAAGTCGATGGTGCGGCAGAAGGCGGCGGCGCTGGTGTCTAGGCGGCGGTGTCGGTCATGGTGATGATGCTGAACACAGCGCCCTGCGGGTCGGTGACGACTGCGAACCGGCCCGGCGGAATGTCGGTGGGCTCGACGGAGACTGTGCCGCCCAACTCGATCACGCGCCTGGCGGTGTCGTCGGTATCGGCGACCGCGAAGTACACCATCCAGTGATTGGGCAGGTCGGGCGGCCACATCTCGCCCTGCATCGGCATGAGACCGGCCACGCTGTCGCCGCCGAGCTTGAACTCGGTGTAGTGCGTCGGCGGGCCCTGTTGTGCGGCGGTCCAGCCGAACACCGCGCAGTAGAACACGGACTGTGCAACGGGCTCGCGGGTGGTCAGCTCGTTCCTGGTAAACGTTCCCGGCTCGTTCACGATGTACGACCCGATGTGCAACCGGGGCTCCCACACCGAGAACACCGCGCCTCCAGGGTCGGTGCACACTGCCATGCGCCCGACGTCGAGCACGTCCATCGGGGGCACCATCACCGTGCCGCCATTGGCCATGACCGCCGTTGTCGTGGCATCGGCCGAGGCAACACTGATGTAGGTGGTCCACCACGGCGGCATGTCGGGACTCATCTGCGGGCCGAGGCCAGCGACGGGCTTCCCCCTCGACTCACACATGCAGTAGCCGCCGGAGTCGGGGCCCTGATCGTGAACTTCCCAGCCGAACAGGCCGCTGTAGAACTCGCCGGCGGCCGTCGGGTCGGGTGAACCGAGGTCGATCCAGTTCGGGGTGCCAGGGGCATACGCGGTGCGTTCAGTCATGGCTGCATTGTCGCGCCACAACGCCACCGGCGAAATGGGCAGCTACCTGCGAGATCAGCTCTGGAAGAAGGAGTGGGCGCTGTCTTTCGGCTCGCGCTCGCGGGTGACGAGTCCGTTGCGCGACCCATCGGTGTCGATGAATGGTGTGATGAGCACGGACTGGAGGCGAAGCTCGTCGGACGAACGATGCACCGAACGCCACATCGCCTCGATCGAGGTGCAACGCAAGGCGTCGGTGGTTCCCGTGGCCCGGAATGTGAGCGCCAGCGGCCGGTCGGGCGCCATCTCTGCGGCGCGGAACAAGACGGCTTCGAGGTCGGTCGGCTCGACCGCTGGCGTGATGGCGAGGCCGACGATGTCGCACGCGCCCGCGAGGTCGGGTAGTTCGCGGTCGGCGCGGCCGGGAATGCTCAGGTTGCCGGTGGTGAGGCCATCGAGCCAGACGCCCCATCGAAGCTGATCGGTTCGCCGAGCTTGCGCTACCACCTTCGGGTGGTCGTTGGCGGGTCGCACCATGGCGACGTCGAGACCCGTGGCGACAGGTGGTCCACCGCGCAGAATGCGCCACGCGTCGCGCCACGCCACAACCAGTGTGTCGAGCAGGTCGCCGTGCTGGCGTGCGGCACCTGGCGACAACACCGCGGCGAGCGCGTACGGCTCGTCGAACGGCACCCAACCGGCGACCAGGTCTCCGAGCTCGTCGGCGACCGCCTCGACCCAGCGCGGCCAATGCCGTCCGGCCATGCGTGCGTCCGCGAAGCCGCCCTCGTTGTCGAACCAGTGTGGCAGCGACGGCTGCAACAGCCGACACCACGGATCGAGGCCGGCGTCGCGGGCGAGTTCGAGCGTACGTTGCGTCGCCTCGATGACATCGCCGTCGAGCATCCCGCCGCGCGGTTGCATCTCGGCCCACGGCACGTCGATGAGCACCCTGGTGGCGCCGAGCAGGGTGGCCAGATGGAAGTCGTCGCCGAGCCGCGTTGTGTCGGAGCCGAGCACGACGCCGCGTTGGAGAGGGCTGGGTTGGCGAGGGCTCGACTGAGGCGAGCCGGTCACACCGTGAACGGCGATCGCGTCCACAGTTCGCCCGTGTCGTTACGCGATGCAACGGGGCGACCGCTCAGATCGACAACGTCGATGGGGCCCGGAAAGCCTCGCAGTTCGACTTCGCCCCGGGGGGTAGCGATGACACCTTCCGGCAACCGCTCGATCTGCATGGTGGGCAGCAACACTTCGAAAGGCCCTGCTACGTCGCAGAGTCGCGACGCCATGTTGACGGCCGAGCCGATGTAATCGTCGCCTTCGAACAGCAACGCGTAACCGGAGGCCAGCCCCACCCGCAATGAGAGCGGGGCACACACTTCGCCGGCACGATGGTCGAGTTCGAGCGCGAACGCAATGCAGCTCGCCTGATCGACCGACACGACCATGCAGCCGTCGCCGAGCCACTTGGCGATGCGCACGCCCTGTTCGCTGGCGATCTCGCGGGTGAGGGATCGGAACGCGCCGAGGATGCGGCCGGCGGCGTCGTCGCCGAAGGCTGCGGTGTAGTTCGTGAACCCCGAGAGGTCGACGAATGCGAAGGTCCGAGGAACACGCATGAGGGGAACCTTACGCTTCTTCCGGCGAGTATGTGCATGTTTTCACAAACGGCCATCTGCTGTTCACACGACTAGTGTTCGGGGATGGCAGCCCGGTTCACCTACTCGCGCTGGGACGGCTCGCAAAAGGGCTTCGATCTCGATGCCGACGCCCTGTTCGAAGAACTCACCGACGACCTGCTCTACCACGGCGATGTGAACAGCGCATTGCGCCGCATGATGCAACAGGGCATGCGCGATCGCAACGGCGATCGGCTGCAAGGGCTACGCGAACTCATGGACAAGCTGCGTCAGGCACGCCAGGAACGGCTCGATCGAGGTGATCTCGGGGGCGTGTACAAAGAAATCGCTGACGAGCTCGACGACATCGTCGACGAGGAGCGCCACGCCATCGAGAACGCCACAAGCGCGGCCGATCAGAGCGGCGACGAACGCCGCGCTCAGAACGCTCGCGACTCAGCCGAGAACCGCAACTTCCGTCTCGACATGCTTCCCGACGACCTCGCCGGCAAGGTGCGCGAACTCGAGTCGTACGACTTCGAATCGGCCGAGGCCCGCCAACGCTTCGAGCAGTTGATGGACAAGCTGCGCGAACAACTTATGCAACAGATGGTCGATCAGATGAGTGGCGCCATGCAGAACATGTCGCCAGAAGACATGCAGCGCATGAAAGACATGATGGCCGGCCTCAACGAGATGATCGAGAAGCGCGAACAGGGCGACGACCCAGGCTTCGAGCAGTTCATGGAGAGGTTCGGCGACTTCTTCCCCGAAAATCCGCAGACCCTCGACGAACTGCTCGAGCAAATGGCCCGCCGCATGGCCGCCATGCAAGCGATGCTCAACTCGATGACGCCCGAACAACGGGCGCAGATGCAGCAGCTCAGCGACCAGTTACTCGAAGACATGGATCTGCGCTGGCAGATGGATCAGCTCGGTCAGAACCTACAGGGCATGTTCCCGAACATGAACTGGGGTCAGAGCTACGACATGCAGGGCGAGCAGGGCATGGGCATGGGCCAGGCCATGCAGACCATGCAAGAGCTCGGCGATCTCGACCAACTCGAGAACCTGATGCGCAACGCCACCAACCCGGGTGCGTTGGCCGAGGCCGACCTCGACAAGGTGCGCGAGCTGATGGGCGACGATGCCGCCCGCTCACTCGAGCGGCTGGCCGAGCTCACCCAGATGTTGAAAGATGCCGGTCTGATCGACCAGAAGGAAGGTCGGCTCGAGCTCACGCCGAAGGGCCTGCGCAAGATCGGCTCGAACGCGCTGCGCGATCTGTTCACCAAGCTCACCAAAGACCAAGTTGGTCAGCACCAACTCGATCGCCTCGGTCAGGGTCACGAGCGCAGCTACGAGACCAAGCAGTACGAGTACGGCGATCCGTTCAGCCTCGATCTGCACCGCACGATTCGCAACGCCATCCGTCGTGGCGGACCGGGAACGCCGGTGCAGCTGTCAGCAGAAGACTTCGAGATCGAGCGCACCGAACACCTCACCAAGACCTCGACGGTGCTCATGCTCGACCTCTCGCTCAGCATGCCCATGCGCGACAACTTCTTGCCGGCCAAGAAGGTCGCCATGGCGTTGCACTCGCTCATCACGTCGCAGTTCCCGCGCGACTACATGGGCATCGTGGGCTTCAGCGAGACTGCGCACGTGCTCACCGCAGCGCAGCTTCCCGAGGTCTCGTGGGACTTCGCGTACGGAACCAACATGCAGCACGGCTTCCTGCTCGCGCGCCAGCTGCTCGCCAAGCAGACCGGTACCAAGCAGATCATCATGATCACCGACGGTGAACCGACTGCGCACATCACGCCTGGTGGCGACGTGTTCTTCAACTACCCACCGGTGCCCGAGACCATCGAGGCCACACTGCGCGAGGTCATGCGCTGCACGCGCGACGACATCCGCATCAACACGTTCATGCTCGACGCGAACAGCTACCTCAAGTCGTTCATCGAGAGGCTCACCAGCATGAACCGAGGGCGCGCGTTCTTCACCACACCCGAGACCCTGGGCGACTACGTGCTCGTCGACTTCATCGAACACAAGAAGCAGTTGGCTCGCGGCCGAGGCAATCGCCGCGCCGGATAGTTGCGTCTCGACGGAACCGAATCGGCACCTCACGACTCGTGGTGTGTAGATGACTGATGCAACGGCAATCCCTAGGGTGACGATGAGCGACGCGATGGCAGTGCGCGAGCCGTTCGAGACGCTGTACCACCGCGAGTTCGGCGGGCTGGTGCGGCTGGCGATGGTGCTGGTCGACACGCCCGAACAGGCTGAAGAAGTGGTGCAGGATGCGTTCGCCGCGCTCTACCTGAGGTACCGCGTCGTCACGAATCCGGTGGCCTACGTACGCACTTCGGTGCTCAACGGCAGCCGCCGAGTACTCCGGCGGCGGCGGCTGATGCGTCGCCAACCGACGCCCGTCGAATCGTTCGGCGAGCTCGGTTACAACCACGTCATCGAGGCGGTCCGGCGTCTGCCGGCCCGTCAACGCAATGCAGTGCTGCTGCGCTACGAGTTGCAGCTCTCCGACACCGAGATCGCCGACGCGCTCCGCATCCCTGTGGGCACCGTCAAGTCCACGCTCCACCGGGCGATCGCCCGACTCCGATCCCAACTCCACGAGGAAATGTGATGAACGACCGCGACATCGAATCCATGCTCACCGACGCCTTCGGCTCGCGCCACAGCTCGGCCACGGCCACGTCCTCGTTGGTCGACGTCCGGCATCGAGCCCGCCGGAGGCATCGGCGCACGATGACGGCCGGCGTAGGTGCACTGGCGATCACCGGTGTCGGCGGTCTGGTCGCGATCGCCCAGCGGGATCCGGCCTCGCCGTCGAGGCCGGCGGCCGGCCCGGTGCCGACGTCGACGTGTGTCGCGGCGCCCACCACAACTGTTGGGGGAACGGTTCCCGATTGGACGACCACACTTACGCCGCCGGACACAGGGCCGACGGAAGGCACCACACCCGGCATGGTGTCGGAGGCGACCTCGGCGACCTCGACGACCGTCGATGATTCGTACGATCCTGGCTGCACACCCGCGCCAATGGTCGATGGGTTTCGCTGCGTCGGTGAGGGCGCGACCGGTGCGGACGGATGGACCTACTACTCGTACTGCGAACCCGCCGGGGTATACCCACTTACCACGACGATCGTGCCTGGCGACTACCCGACGACGACGGTCGCGTACTTCACCGAGTGGGTGCTGATCGTCGACGCCAGTGGCGATCCCACTGCGGTCGACGAGGTGGTCGCCCGCCTCGGGGGCGCGAACGTGGATGTCGTCCAGGCAACTCGATCGGTGGAGCAGACGATGGTGATGCCGACCGGGTCAGATCTCGATATCGCCTACAGCGTGGTCGGTTGGCTGGGCGTCGACGGCTTCGATACGTGGGACGCCAGCCTCATCCCGCAGGGCACACTGGGCGACGACACCGCGGTGGTAGTGGTCATCGGGCGCGACTGGCAAGCAACGACGCGACCCGACCAGGTGAGCCCGACGACCTCGATCGTGGCCGTCGCTCCTTGACCGATTGTGCTCGCGCGAACTTCGCGCGAAGTTGCTCGTCAGACATTGTTTGAAATCCCCCCTTGCGCACACCCCATGTGATAGGCGAGAATGACGTTCATGTAATTACAGGGGTGTCTGCAGCACCCACAACGATCGGCCTACAGGGGCAGGGGGGCCAACCACATGCACATCGAGCACACCACCGAAAATCGCAATTGGCAAGATGAGGCGAACTGTCTCGGCGTCGATCCCGATCTGTTCTTCCCCGAGCGCGGCGCGTCTACTCGTGAAGCCAAAGAGGTCTGCCGCGGCTGCGTGGTGCGCCTCGATTGCCTCGAGTACGCCTTGGTCAACGGTGAGAAGTTCGGCATCTGGGGCGGGTTGTCCGAACGTGAGCGACGTCGTTTGCGTCGCCAGCGGGCTCAGACCGTCCGCCGGGTCACCGCCTGAGCCGACGGCGCTCGCACCGCGCCCGGTGGTAGTCTGTCTTCATGTTCGCATTCCTCGATCCGCCCGAGATCATCCTCCTCGTTGTTGTCGTCTTGGTGCTCTTCGGCGGCTCGCAGTTGCCCAAGTTGGCGAAGAACCTGGGCAAGGCACAGCAAGAGTTCAAGAAGGCTCTCGACGACGGACAGAAGGAAGGCTCGAAGGACTCCTCGAAGGACTCCTCGAACGAGAAGTCCAACGGCGATTCCTCCACGTCATCTAGCTGATCTGCGCCCTTGCGCGTTCGAACCGGGCGTGTGTCATGACGGTTTCGGTCACGGATGCCGCCCAGAAGCGTAGATGGCAGGATTGCCACCCAAATTCCTAGCGGGGCGGCGCCGTTGCGCGCCCGGGTCAGACGCTGAGGCGGCGACGCTTGAGGATGCGGCGGCGTTCGCGTTCGCTGCATCCGCCCCACACGCCGTGTTCGATGCGCTGATCGAGCGCGAACTCGAGGCACTGATCGAGCACCGGGCACCCGGCGCAGATCTTGCGCGCGCGGTCGACACCGACGCCATCGCTCGGGAAGAACACCGCAGGGGGATAGTTGCGACAGTTGCCGCCGCTCATCCACGCGGTGGCGGAATCGTTGTCGGCGAGGGATTCACTGCGTTGCATCGGGTCTCCTTGTGTGGCCGAGTGATTGCTCGACCGGTTGAGTGCGCCCGCACAAAGCCCGGGGGGACTTGGCCGGTCATCGTTCCATTACGTTGACGAGTTGGGCATCGACGAGTTGATCCGTCACCGGATTGGACGTTCGACACCCGGGATTGGTTCCCGGTTGCTCCAAGTATTACCACAGGTGATCCCCACGCGACCGGCACCCACCCCGGAGGGGAAGGCCCTCCGTGTCGAATTGGCCGGTAGAATCGGAGCGCCGGAACCGGCAATCCATCGGGTAGGAGACACCAATGACCGACATCATCAACGAGCCACCGCGAGCGCACGCGCGTATTGCGTACCTCGGGCCTGTGTCACCCCATTGGGAGGTCTACGCCGACTACGGCGACCGCATCGTGCTCGAGGAGTTCAGAGCACGCGTGTTGGCCCGCCTGGTTCTGCTGCCCCGCGACGACCCGCAGTTCCGTCGCAACCGTGAGCGCGTGGCTCGCGATGCCGAGCGCGAGCGCATCTCGATCGAGTGGGATCTCGGTATCCCCGAAGCCGACGCCTGACCAGTCGCTAGCGTGGCGGCCATGTCGGCCACACTGCTGAACCGAGAACTCAGTTGGCTCGACTTCAATCGGCGCGTCTTGGCGCTGGCTGCCGAGCCCACCATTCCGCTGCTCGAGCGGCTGAAGTTCTGCGCGATCTGCTCGTCGAACCTCGACGAGTTCTTCCAGGTGCGCGTGGCGGCGTTGAAGGACCAAGTGGCCGGCGGTGTCACGCGTCCGGCCCCCGATGGACTCACGCCATCACAACAGTTGGCGCAGATCGCCGCGGCAGTCGACCGGTTCGTGCTCGAGCAAGAGGCTGAGGTACTCGACCACTTGTTGCCGGCACTCGCCGAGCGTGACGTCGAGCTGGTGTCGTGGGCCGACGTCGACCACGACGATCGCGTTGCACTCATCGAAGTGTTCGAGCATCGCATCTTCCCAGTGCTCACCCCGTTGGCGGTCGACCCCGCCCACCCGTTCCCATACATCTCGAACTTGGCGCTCAGCCTCGCCGCGATGATCAGCGACCCCGACACCGGCGAACGCCGCTTTGCGCGCGTGAAGGTACCCAACGTGTTCCCCCGGCTGCTGGCCTTGCCAGACGACCGCCGTTTTGTGCCCACCGAGCAGGTGATCGCAGCGCAGTTGCATTCGCTGTTCGTGGGCATGGTGGTGGAGGAGCACGCGTTCTTCCGAGTCACGCGCAACGCCGACCTCACGGTGGAGGAAGAAGAAGCCGACGACCTGCTCGCCGCGGTAGAGATGGAGCTTCGGCGGCGTCGGTTCGGTAAGGCGGTGCGTCTCGAGGTGCAACAGGGCATCAGCGGCGAGATGCTCGACTTGCTCCTGCACGAACTCGAACTCGATCTGGCCGACGTGTCGATGCATCGCGGACCACTCGATCTGACCTGTCTGTTCCAGCTGCACGCCCTCGACCGCCCAGACCTCAAAGACGTCGTGTGGCCGCCCGTCACGGCGGGCCGCATCGCTGCAGCCGAGGAAGCCGACCGCAGCTTCTTTTCGATCATCCGCGAACGCGCACTGATGGTGCATCATCCGTATGAGAGCTTTGCCAGCAGCGTCGAGGCCTTCATCGCCGAGGCCGCCGACGACCCGCGGGTGCAGAGCATCAAGATGACGCTGTACCGCGCTGGGGGCGACAGTCCGATCGCGCGTAGCCTCATGCGCGCTGCCGAGCGTGGGGTTCAGGTAGCAGTGCTCGTCGAGCTCAAGGCGCGATTCGACGAGGCGACCAACGTGTCGTGGGCCAAGACGCTCGAGCGTTCGGGCGTGCACGTGGTGTACGGCCTCGTGGGGTTGAAGACGCACGCGAAGTGCGTGCTCGTGGTGCGCAACGACGAAGACGGTCTACGCCGCTACTGCCACATCGGAACCGGCAACTACAACTCGAAGACAGCGCGTCTCTACGAAGACCTCGGCTTCATCACCTGCGACCCCAAGGTTGGCGCCGATGTCACCCAGCTGTTCAATCACCTCACCGGATACAGCCGCTCGCAGGAGTACCAAGCGCTCCTCGTGGCACCGCGCGACATGCGCAATCAACTCGTCGACCTCATCGAGAACGAAGCGAGCTTCGGCCACGAGGGCCGCATCGCCGTGAAGCTCAACTCGCTCAACGACGAGGAACTGATCGAAGCTTTCTACCGCGCCAGCCAGGCGGGGGTCCAGATCGATCTCATCATCCGCGGACTGTGCTGTCTACGGCCGGGGGTACCTGACTTGTCGCCCACCATCCGCGTGCGCAGCATCCTGGGTCGGTACCTCGAACACTCGCGCATGATGCGTTTCGCGCACGGCGAGCCCGATGGTGCACTGTTCCTCATCGGCAGTGCCGACCTGATGGGGCGCAGCCTCGATCGACGTGTCGAGGTGCTCGCCCCGGTCACTCATCCGCGCCACCAGGCCTGGCTCGATCAGGTACTCGAGTTCGATCTCGCCGACGACATCGTGCGTCACGAACTCGACGCCCACGGCGTTTGGCATCGTCGTGGGCCGCAGCACTTCGCCGCCGGCGACGCGCAAGAGCGGCTGTATCAGTGGGTTGCCGGTAGGCAGAGACCCTGATCTCCTCGCCGTTGCCGTGATCGAGGGGTAGTTAGTCCCCCGTTCGGCGGTCGTTCACCTCCTGTTCACCCGACGTCTCCCACAGCGTCGTTTTGCTTTCGTACCGTTTGCTCCGTTGAATCCCCTTACCAACAGGAGCACACCAACGTGAACACCCCGAAGCGGCGCCTCGTACTCGCCGGCATCATCTCCTTCTCGCTCGTTGCGGCCTCATGTGGCGACGACGACAAGGCAGCCACCACCACCCAGGCGCCGGGTACCACCGTCGCCGGCGACACCACCCCGGCAACGACTCCGGCAACCACCCCCGCAGCAGACCTGAGCGGCGACATCGCCATCGACGGATCGAGCACCGTGGCGCCGCTCATGAAGCTCACCGCCGAGGACTTCCAGGACGCCAACGGTGGCGTCACCGTCACCGTCGGCACCTCCGGCACCGGCGGTGGCTTCGAGAAGTTCTGCAACGGCGAGACCGACATCTCGAACGCCTCGCGTGCGATCAAGGACACCGAAGTCGAGGCGTGCGCAGCGAACGGCATCGAGTTCTACGAAGTGATCGTGGCCAACGACGCGTTGACCGTGGTCGTGAACCCCGAGAACGACTGGGCGACGTGCCTCACGGTCGAGCAGTTGAACATCATGTGGGCCCCTGAGGCCGACGGCAAGATCACCAACTGGAACCAGGTCGACCCGTCCTTCCCGGATCAGTCGCTCACGCTGTTCGGTGCCGGTACCGACAGTGGCACGTTCGACTACTTCACCAAGGAGATCAACGGTGAAGAGGGTGCGAGCCGCACCGACTACAACCCCACCGAGGACGACAACGTCACGGTCACCGGAGTCTCCGGCGACAAGGGTGCCCTCGGGTACTTCGGGTTCAGCTACCTCGAGGAGAACCTCGACAAGGTGAAGGCCGTCGAGATCGACGGCGGCGAGGGTTGTGTTGCCCCCTCGCCCGACGCCGTCCAGGCCGGTGAGTACGTGCCGCTGGCCCGTCCTCTGTTCGTCTACGTCGCCAAGACGTCGGCCGAACGACCCGAGGTGAAGGCGTTCGTGCAGTACTACGTCGACAACCAGGACGCGCTGACCGAGGAGGCGCTGTACGTGCAGCTCGACGATGCGCAGAAGGCGGAGCAGGCAGCCGAGCTGGCCGACGTCCTCGCCGGGTGATTTCGGCTACAACTGCATCGTGAATAGTTCTCTCACCCTTAGTGGGGCACCCGTGAGCCTTCGGGCCACGGGTGCCCTGCGGCGGCGTCAGTACACCGAACGGGCCGCACGGCTCCTGTTGGGAGCCGCTGCCGCCGTCTCGATCATCACCACGGTGCTGATCGTCATCTCGCTGCTCGAGCCGACCGTCGAGTTCTTCGATGTCGTGTCGATCAAAGAGTTCTTCACCTCGTTCAAGTGGGCGCCGCTGTTCAAGCCGGCTCGCTTCGGAGTGATGCCGATCGTGCTCGGCACGCTCTGGGTGGCGTTCATCGCCATCCTCGTCGCCGTGCCCACAGGTCTCGGTGCGGCGTTCTACCTCAGTGAGTACGCGAAGCCTCGGGTACGCAAGGTGATCAAGCCGATCCTCGAGCTGCTCGCCGGTGTGCCAACCATCGTGTTCGGTTTCTTCGCACTCAGCTTCGTGAACCCCGAGCTGGTGAAGCGATTCTGGCCCGGCGGCGGGGTGGGCGCCTACAGCGCGCTGGGCGCCGGCCTGGTGACCGGTCTCATGATCATGCCGATCGTCGCGTCACTCAGCGAAGATGCCATGGCGGCAGTACCGCACTCGCTGCGGCACGGCGCCTTCGCCCTGGGCAGCTCGAAGCGCGAGGTTTGCACCAAGGTCGTGTTCCCGGCCGCCATCTCGGGCATCGTTGCCGCCACCGTCCTCGCCGTCTCTCGTGCCGTGGGTGAGACCATGATCGCGATCCTTGCCTCGGGTCAACAGCCCAACATCAGCAAGAACCCAGGTGTGGGCATGCAGACCATGACGGGGTTCATCGGCTCCGCCGGCAGCGGCGACCTGGCCACCGGCACCATCGGATACAAGACGATCTTCGCCGTCGGCGCCTACCTGTTCGTGGTGACGTTCATCCTCAACCTGCTCAGCATCCGCATCGTGCGCCGCTTCCGGCAGGTGTACGAATGAGCACCGACACCACGGTCGCCGAACCAACGGATCCGACGGCATCCGAATCCGAGTTCTCGCTCATCAGCGAGATCGAACCTGTCCGGAGGATGCGCGATGGCTTGTTCCGCCTGTTCCTGTACGCCGCGACGGGCGTCGCGCTCGGCGGGCTGGCGCTGCTCTTGTGGCGAACCTGGTTCGACGGCAGCAGCAAGTTCGGTACCCAGATCCTCGAGAACCAGCCGTCCGAACGTCCAGCTCGCGCCGGCATCCAATCGGGCATCTTCGGCACGCTTTGGGTCACAGGGTTCTGTGCCGTGGTCACGCTGCCCCTCGGCATCGCCACAGCGGTGTACCTCGAGGAGTTCGCGCACAAGCAGCGCTGGTACAACCGCCTGCTCGAGGTGAACATCCAGAACCTCGCCGCCGTGCCGTCGATCGTCTACGGCATCCTGGGCCTGGCGTTCATCGCACGCGGCCCGCTCGGCTGGGGACCCACGGTGGCAACAGCCGGCCTGATCCTCGCCCTCGTGGTGCTGCCGACCGTGATCATCGCCACTCGTGAAGCGATCCGGGCTGTTCCGCCCTCGCTGCGCTCCGGTTCGCTCGCCCTCGGCGCAACCCAGTGGCAGACCGTACGCAAGCAGGTGCTGCCTGCTGCCGTGCCAGGCATCGCCACGGGCAGCATCTTGGCCATCAGCCGTGCCATCGGCGAGACAGCCCCACTACTGCTGCTGGGCGGTCTGACGTTCCTCACCCGCAACCCGGCGGGGCTCGACGACCGCTACACCACGGTGCCGCTGCTGATCTACAGCTACGCCACCAGCCCGAAAGAGGAGCTCCGGCAGATTGCAGCGGCATCGATCATCGTGCTGATGCTGGTGCTGCTGTGCCTCAACGGAGCGGCGATCATCATCCGCAACAAGTTCCAGCGTCGTTGGTGACCCATGGAAGGACCAGAGATGTCCCTGACAACCCACCCCGATGAGTCGCGGCTCGCGCCCCGGCTCGCCCCTACGATGGCGGCGGTGAACGACGATCACGCCCCTGCGGTGCTCGAGACACGAGACCTCGCGGTGTACTACAGCGCGTTCCGCGCCGTTCGCGACGTGAACCTCACGGTGCGCCAGCACGAGATCACGGCGTTCATCGGCCCATCCGGCTGTGGCAAGTCCACCGTCCTGCGGTGCTTCAATCGCATGAACGACCTCATCGAGGGCGCGCGTGTCGAGGGCAGCGTCCGCTACCACGGCATCGACATGTACGGCAAGGAGGCCGACGCCCCCGAGGTGCGTCGGCGGATCGGCATGGTGTTCCAGAAGCCGAACCCGTTCCCGAAGAGCATCTGGGAGAACGTCGCCTACGGACCCAAGTCCAACGGTCTGCGCAAGAAGAGCGAGCTCAACGATCTGGTCGAAAAGGCCCTCCGCGGTGCTGCTCTGTGGGACGAGGTCAAGGACCGGCTGAAGGCATCCGGGCTCGGTCTGTCGGGTGGTCAGCAGCAGCGGCTGTGCATCGCTCGCGCCATCGCGGTCGAGCCCGAGGTGCTGTTGATGGACGAACCGTGCTCGTCGCTCGATCCCATCGCCACGTCGCGCATCGAGGACTTGATGCAGGAGATCAAGAGCCAGTACACGATCATCATCGTCACCCACAACATGCA
>JAYTNH010000054.1:0-3023 GCA_043748395.1 Ilumatobacteraceae bacterium
CACAGACCGAGGAAGTTCGGCCTCCCGCGCCCGATGGCGCGACCGGCTACCACACGCGCACCTTCGACATCGCATAGCCGTCAACAGACGGTGATCACGATCTTGCCGGTGTTCGCGTTCGTTGCCATGTAGGCGTGGGCCTCGCCGATCTGGTCGAGCGTGAACCGCGAATCGATCACGGGTCGCAGTGCTCCGGTGTCGAACAGCGGCAGCATCTCAATGGCGAACTGTCGGCACACTGCGACCTTTTCTTCCAGTGGGCGGGCCCGCAAGGTGGTGCCCACCCAGGTTGCCCGCTTGCCCATCAGCAGCCCAACATTCACCTGGGTGACCCCCCCGCCCATGAGGCCCACCTGCACGATGGTGCCCTGCTGCGCGATGGCCTGCAGGTTGCGGTCGACTTCGTCGCCGCCCACCACATCAAGCACGACGTTGAAGCCGAGCGGCACCGCGGCCTGCGCATCGGCGAGCCAGTCATGCGGCGAGCGTTCGAGCACCACATCGGCGCTGAGTGCCCGGCAGGCCTCGGCCTTGCCCGCCGAGCACGTGACAGCAACACGCGCGCCGATGGCCTTGGCGATCTGGATGGCTGCGGTACCTACCCCCGACGCCCCAGCGTGCACCAGTGCCCACCGTCCCGATGTGAGGCCGCCGCGTAACACCAGCGCATCCCATGCGGTGAGAAACACCTCAGGAATTGCTGCCGCGTCGTGCAGATCGATGGCATCAGGTACGGCAAGCAACTGCCGTTCGTGGGTGGCGATTCGCTCGGCATAGGCGCCACCCGCCTCGATGCCCATCACTCGATCACCGATGTTCCACATGTGCGCCCGCGCACCCTTGGCCACCACAGTGCCCGCGAACTCGAGGCCGGGTATCTCGGGCTGGACACGACGCGGATCGGGGTACAGTCCCATCCGCTGGAGCAGGTCGGCGCGGTTCAGTGCCGTCGCTGCGACCGCGACCACCACCTCGTCGGGGCCGGCCACCGGCTCGTCGACATCGTCGATCGTCAGGACTTCCGGACCACCATGGCTGTGTAACACAACGGCACGCATGCCGCATTCTCACAGGCGAGCAAGCACTCGCACCGTTCCGGCGACCGGATCGAGCTCGATCTCGGCCCCATGGGGGATGTCGATCAGCGCTGCCGACGCACCGACAATGGCCGGAATGCCAAGCTCACGTGCAAGCACGGCAGCGTGGCTCATCGGGCCACCCGCCGCTGTGACAACGCCAGCCACCAACGACAGCACCAGGTTGTAGGCCGGCGTGGTGCTCGCCACCACCAGTATGTCGCCCGGCTCGAGCAGGTCAAATGCCTCCTCTGGGGTGGAAGCGACACAGGCCCTCCCGCGTACTGATCGGGTACCTACTCCGGCCCCACTGAGGCCATCGGCAAACGACGAACCATCCATGGCCATCTCGGACATAACCGTCTGCACCATGCCGACGATGCTGCGCAGACCGACCGGAAGAACCGAAAGCGGCGGCGCAACCTCAGGTGCTCCGATCAGCTTCGGAGCATCGAGGGTCTTGGCATGCTGCCTGCTGGCAGCACGCCGGGCGAGATCCTCGGCGTCGAGTGTGCCGTCGCTGAGCAAGCCCGGCACGACCTCGTCGGGGTTGAGTTCGAACACGTGCTCGGCACGGTGCGCCAACCCGCGCGCCCGCATGCGACGGCCCACTTCGAGCAGTACGAGTCGCACCAGACCAAGCGTCCACTCGGCTGTGATCGGCCCATTGTCGTCACGTAGATCCATCGCGTCGCGCGCTTGGGCGAGCAGCGTCTCGAAGCGGGCTCGGTGCTCGGCGGGAACCCGCATCCTCACGACGGCGGCGAGGGCTGAGACGTCGCTGTGCACGACCGGTTCCGCATTCATGATTGCCGCCAGCACCAAGTCGGGACGTTCACCCAAAGTGACGCCATCGAGGTCGTATCGACTGAACAGGTGTGCGCCGTGATGGCGCAGGTACTCGTCAATCGCTTCGCGCGCGGTGTCGGAAACCTCACGCGCTTCGTGCAGCGTGGTTGGCTCCTTGCCCGTGGCCTCGATCAGCGATCGGATCGCGACCATCGCCCGACGCGGTGCGGTGGTCGAGGGTGATGCGCCTTCAAGCAGCGCCAACAGGTCGGCAGTTGTGATTCCCCAGTCGGCTCCCTCGTACAGCAAGCGGCCAATGGGGCCGAGGTCGTAGCCGTGCAGCCAGAAGTGGAGCCGCCAATTGGTGAGGGCGTGCTGCATGCGCTCGCGTGCGTGGGCGATCAGCGCCTCGTCGTCGAGCGCGGCAACATCAACATCTTGCAGGGCAAGGTTGGCCGCAACGACACCAGCACGCTGGCCGTTGTGCCAGTCGTGGATGACCTTCACCCACGGCTCGCTCGCAAGTGTCGCAATGGCGCGCTTGTTACGACGGCGCATCTCGGGGTGCACTCGGATGGCCAGCTTCAGCACGGGCAGCGGCGGCAGTCGACCGGCCGACTTGTCGGGTGCCAACAACGGCCTCAGCCGGGTGTACATGAACCCGTTCACCCAGCGAAGATCGAGCGTGTCGGCTGGGGTTCCGAGTTCGGCGAAGATCTGTCGAAATGTGGGCGGCAAAGAGTTGCTCGCAAGGTCCTGCGTGATTGGAGTGGTTCCAGCGGGCATGTGCGATGTGTCGAGCGCCCACTGCCCAGCCGCCCCGACGTCCCACGACGGTTCGTTCATGCCGCGGACCCTACGTCATCCTGCAAGGGGTGTTCGACGGCACTACCGCACGTCAGGCCATCTTGGTCTGGAGGCGTCGATCGAGTGCATCGAGGAAGTCTTCGGTGCTGAGCCACGGAGCATCACGGCTGATGAGCAGCGAGAGGTCCTTGGTCATGTCGCCGGCCTCCACGGTGTCCACCACGACCTTCTCCAGGGTCGCTGCGAACTTCGCGAGCTCCGTATTGCTGTCGAGCTTGGCGCGGTGGGCGAGGGCGCGCGTCCAGGCGTAGATCGAGGCGACCGAATTGGTCGAAGTCTGCTGACCCTTCT
>JAYTNH010000055.1:0-1517 GCA_043748395.1 Ilumatobacteraceae bacterium
GCCCAGGTGGGCGATGTTGCTGCGCCGTCCGGTGACAAAGTTGTCGACCGCCACCACCGAGTCGCCACGTGCGAGCATCAGGTCGGCGAGGTGCGAACCGACGAAGCCGCCGCCGCCAGCGAGGAGCACGCGCATCAGCGGCCGATGCCCTGATACGTGAATCCGGCGCGTTGCCAGGCGGAACGGTCGAGCAGGTTGCGACCGTCGACCACGCCACGGCCGGCCATGACGGCTGCAGCCTTGGTGGGCTCGAGCCACTTGAACTCGTCCCACTCGGTCAGCACGGCCAGCGCGTCGGCGCCTTCGCAGGCCACATACGCGTCGGCGCACAGCACGAGCTCGGCTGGCACACCTTGGCGCAGCTCTGGCACGGTGGGGTCGAAGGCGCGGACGCTGGCGCCGGCTGCGAGCAGGCGTTCGATGATCGCGAGCGACGGTGAGTTGCGCACGTCGTCGGTGCGTGCTTTGAACGTGAGCCCCCACACGGCGATGGTGGCACCTTGCAGCGTGCCGCCCGCAGCGACCCGAATCTTGTCGGCGACCCGGTCGAACTGCTCGTCGTTCACCGTGATGACGCCGCTGAGCAAATCGAAGCTGTAGCCCGCGTCGTTGGCAATCTTCAGCAACGCCCGCGAGTCTTTCGGAAAACAGTTGTGTGCAACGAGGCCCCCGGTGGTGACGACCGAATGGTTACGCGCAACCTCGACCGAGTACACGAGTTGTTCCCGTCGATCGCGCTCGATGTGGCTGATGCGAACCCAGGCAGTGCCTTTGCGGTCGCGCCGATAGCCGGTGGGCGCGATGCGCTTCGTCTGGCGGGCCATGTGCGCAAGCACTTCGGCGCGCTCGTGAGGTTCGAGTAACCACATGGCTTCTTCAATCTGGTCAGCGCCCGAAATCGTGAGCCAGTAGGTGTCTACGGTGCTCCTCGAAGTGCGACCGATCTTCTGTCGAGCAACGATTCCGAACTCAGCCAACAGGCGGAGCATTCCGTCTGACAGGGCGTGAGAGACGGTGCCGTACTCCAGTGCGACAGATGGTCCGCCGTTGAGCAGCGACCACGATCCGTCGCCGGCCCAGAGCCCGCGCAGCATCGCCTGCTTGGCCGACTCAGAAGCACTCCAGATGAGATCAGGAAGGCGATGCGTGTAACAGTTGGTTCCGGCTCCTACGACGTGCTCGAACCACGCAGCCAAGATCCGTGACGAGATCGACACTTGGAGTGTGGTGGTGAGGCGCCTAACCGTCGCCTTTACGCCGAGGCTGCGCCAATAGTCGGCGACGAAGTTGGCCAGATGGGTTTCGTCTGTGGGGTGGAAGGACCAGCAAACTCGCCGCCGCGCGCCGTCCGTTCCGATGTGGCCCTCGGCGAGGTAGAGCCCGATGACCTCCCATAGCTCGTCGGTTAGATCGACACAGACGGGGACGTAGGTGCCATTGGTGGCGGTGCCCATGGTGGCCCCCCGTAGAGGCAGCCTCAAGAGCGCGGCCTCGGTGAGCCGCAGGGTGTGGCTTCG
>JAYTNH010000056.1:0-2906 GCA_043748395.1 Ilumatobacteraceae bacterium
CTCTGAACGGACCGATACGACACCATGGCCGATCCTTCCGACATCGCCCATCTCCTGCGCCGCACAGAGTTCGTGGCCAGGCCGACCCGAGTGTCGGAGCTGACTGCACTCACGCTGGCCCAGGCCGTCGACAACGTGCTCGACTTCGGACTCAACGGCAATGCGCCCCTGCCAGCGTCGTTGGGCGGTCCGCCGCCTGGTGGCAACTGGAACCAGTACGTCGAAGCCTGCAATTGGTGGGTTGGCGAAATGGTGAGCAAGCCGCGCCCGTTCCAGGAGAAGATGACGCTGTTCTGGCATGGCCACTTCGTGAGCAGTTGGTGGGATGTCGACGAGGGCTACCACATGATGTGGCAGAACCAGTTGTACCGCACCATGGCGCTTGGCGACTTCGTTGCGCTCGCTCAGGCGATGGCGCTGGAACCGGCGATGTTGGTGTATCTCTCCAACGGCGACAATGTGAAGAGCTCGCCCAATCAGAACTTCGCCCGCGAGCTGATGGAGCTCTTCCTGCTCGGCGTTGACAACTACACCGAGCAAGACGTCGAGGCGTCCGCCGCCGCCTGGACCGGCTACAACTACGACTACAACACCAAGCAGTACGTGTATCGCGCCCACAAGCACAACAACAACGACAAGACGTTCTTCGGCACCACCAAGCCGTGGACCGGCCCCCAGATCATCGACGAGATTCTCGTCAACAACGCTGCAAAGCAGTTGATCGCGGCGAAGTTCATCAGCAAGAAGCTGTGGGAGTTCCTCGCCCATGTGGGGCCGCCGGCGGGGGTCGTCGATGCGCTGGCGGCGGTGTTCGTGAGCAACGGCATGCAGCTCTTGCCGTTGCTACGGGCGTTGCTCAATCGCCCCGAGTTCTACAGCACCACCGCCAAGCAAGGGCTGGTGCGATCGCCGATCGAGTGGTTCGTCGCCCTGTGCGTGCAGACCGGGGTGACACCCAGCCAGATGGGTCTGTCGTGGCGCGGTGAGATGCTCGGTCAGTCGATCTTCAACCCGCCCAACGTGTCGGGCTGGCGCTCCAACGGGTACTGGCTCAACACCAGCGCGCTCAGCGGCCGAGCCGGTGTGGCGCGAAGTGTGACATGGCACCTACGCAGCGGCCCGCAGTTCAACTTCTTGAACGACTTCACGCCCAGTGCCGCTGTCGATTACGTGGCCGACTACCTCGGCATCTCGCCGCTGAGCACCCTCACCCGCAACGCCCTCATCAACGCCCAGGTGGCCGAGCGCGCCTCGACCAATTACAAGAACTATTGGGCGCCCACCAACTTGCTGACCATGTCGATGCTCGCCCCCGAGTTCCACATGGCCTGACCCCAGGCTCTTTCCAAATCAAGACCCCGCACCCCGAACCCCGGACACACCATGCTCGATCCCGACATCTCCACCGCCGAGGCCCGCCGCCTGCTCACCGTGGGCAACCATGTGGGCAACCATGTAGGCAACCATGTAGGCAACGACGCCGCGCACCTGAGCAGGCGCCGGTTCTTGCAGGCAGTGGGGGCGGGCCTCGTTGGCAGCGCCGTGCTTACCGCAACCGAGCAGCGCATGTTCGGATTGGGGCAGGCATGGGCCGGCGCTCCGATCGGGCCGACAGACGGCATTCTGGTCACGATCATGATGTTCGGCGGAAACGACGGCCTGAACACCGTGGTGCCCTACACCGATGCTCGCTACTACGAGCGCCGTGGTGCGCTGGCCGTGCCACCTGAGCAGGTGTTAGCGCTCGACGGCAGCTTCGGGCTGCACCCCAACCTGCCCTATCTCAAGAGCCTCTGGGATGCCGACCAGCTTGCCATCGTGCACGGCTCGGGGTACCCCAATCCCGATCTTTCGCACTTCAGTTCCATGGCCACATGGATGCAGGGACGCCACGGTGGCGGTAACGGCACCGGGTGGGTCGGGCGCTGGCTCGATGGTCAGCCAGGTGCCGACAGCGACCTGCTGGCGGCCACCATCGGCACATCGGTGCCGCTGCACATGGCTGGCGCCGTACGCCGAGCGGTGGCGATCCCTGAGTGGGGCGACCTGTTCGGCACCGATACCGAACCGCCCGACCTGCGCATGTACTCGGGGTTGCGCGCGATGTCGTCAGCCGGCGCTGGCCGCGGGCCGTGGCACGACATGTTCGCACGCACGTTGCGCAGTGAGCTCGATCTGGCCGCCGATGTGGCCCCGGTGTTCGGCACGGCAGTGGGCAGTGACGGCCTGGCGTTGCAGCTCACCATCGCCGCACGGCTGCTCAACGCCAACCTCGGACTGCGGTCGATCGATGTGGGCCTGGGCGGGTTCGACACCCACCACGGCCAGCCCTTCCAGCACAACGCGTTGATGACCGAGCTCGATGCCGGCATCGGCGCCTTCTTCGCCGAGCTCGCCCCAGAGTTCCGCAACCGGGTCACGATCATGACGCTGTCCGAGTTCGGTCGCACGTTGTACGCCAACGGCTCGGCCGGCACCGACCACGGAACCGCCAACGTGCAGTTCGTGTTGGGTGCGGGAGTCAATGGCGGCCATTACGGTCAACCGCCGTCGCTCGACACCGACGACCAGTGGGAACGTTTGGCGTCGACGGTCGACTTCCGATCGGTCATCGGCTCGGTCATCGACGGATGGATGGGCGGTGGGGGTAGCACGGTCGTGAACGGCGGCTTCGAAGACCTCGGCCTGTTCAAGGCAGGCCCTGGCGGAACACCTCCGGCGGGCACCTCGCCGCCGGTGATCATGCCCCCCAGCGCGCCCACCGCCTATACGCCCATTACGCCGGTGCGTGTGTTCGATACCCGCAGCGGCGAGGGCGGTCGGCGCGGTCGGCTCAATTCGTCCGAGTCGTGGTCGTTCGGAATGCGCGGCAGGTTCGGCCTTCCCGCCGACGTCGTTGCCGTGGC
>JAYTNH010000057.1:0-1951 GCA_043748395.1 Ilumatobacteraceae bacterium
GGTCATCATCTCTTGTGCCTTCGCGGTGAATGCCTCGGCCTCGGCCTCGAAGTCGGTGCGTTCGGCCTGGTTCAGCAGTGCACGAACGACCTTGAGCACCTTGGCATCGACGTCGCCCCTCGCGGCTGACGGCACCGTGCCGCGATTGCTCGCGGACCACGACGATGGCGGATCGATGAGCACCGCCTGACGCGGTGACATGAGCAACTGGCCGAGCACTTGCACGCCGATCGTGACCCACTCGTCGGGGTCGAGTCGCTCGGCTCTGGCCCAGCCGGCGAACGCTGGGTGGTGGCCGCCGACAATGGCACCGCGTGCCGAGTCGTAGACGCCCAGATCGACAAGCTGGGCCAGCCACGCCTCTGGAGCGCGGAGCATGGCGTCGCAGGATCGGGCCTCGCCGGCGATGACGGCGATGACCAGTCGCTGGGCGCGGACTGTCCAGTGGCGCTTGACGGTGTGGGCGACGTCGGCGGGTTGCCAGCCGTTTGCGTACAGCGATACGACCGCCTCGTGGAGCATTGTGTTCAACTGGGAGCCGACGTGTCCGGCGCCCGCTGGGTCGAGTTCGAGATCGGTCAGGGCGCCGACCGCGGCGGCCAACCTGACCGGATGCTCGTTCGGCCCATAGGCACAATGGGCGGCGATGAGCACGGCCTGTTCGAGCGACTCCGCGGTGCGTTGTGGGTGGTGTGATGCAGACGGCCTGGGCGTACTGCCCGAGCGATGCTGGCGAGCGGCTCGACGTTTCTTGTCGGCCCGCCGTTGTTGGTTGTTCCTTCCCATCCCGTCAGTGTGCCAACGGGGTGCGCGACTGTGTGTGTGGGTCGTGCAGCTCCCCGGGTGACAGAGTCCCGGAACGGTGAAACAATCGTGCTCGTGCCCACCACGGACCTTCCGACCGACAACGACGAATCTGGTGTCAGCGCGCTGCGCCAACACCTCGCAGCGCACAACGGCATCGTCGGTTTGGAGGTGTTGGAACCCGGCGAGATCGAACGTGCGGTGCGGCTGTTCAATCGCGATGGGTTCGTCGTGGTTCGAGATGCCCTCGACGCTGCACAGACCGAGCGGCTCAGAGCCGGAGTTGCCGAGGTCGTCGCCGACATCGTCGCTCTCGATCCAGACCGGAGCGGAAACCGGGGCTCGTATCGCTACTCGTTCGGTGGGTCGAGCATCACCCGCAGCATGCTGCATCGTCTCGAGTGGCAGATGCTGATCGACCTCCCCACTGTGACCCCCATCTTGACGGCGATCTTCGGATCAGGCGACTACGTGGTGCGGGCGGCGAGCGGAGACTTCTGCTTGCCTGGCGCAGTGGAGTACCAACCCCTGCATGCAGACATGGGCGACTTCGTCACCCCGGAGGCGACCCCGTTCAGCTCGTTCCACGATCAGCGTGGGCACCTGTCGATCCGCGATCTGCCATGTCCGTATGTGTGCGTGAACTTCATGCCGATCGACATGACGCGGTTGAACGGGCCCACCCGGCAGATACCGGGGACGCAGCACTCGCGCGCGCCCATCCCGCGGCGGTCGGAGGAACCCGAGTGGATGCGGCTCAGCACGGTGTGTCCGGCGCCGGCGGGTGCTGTGCAGATCCGCGATGTGCGCGCATGGCACGGAGGTACGCCGAACCTGTCGGACGAGGTTCGAGCCATTCCCAACGTCGAGTACTACGCGCCGTGGTTCCGTGAGCCGATGGTGCCAGGCATCACCCGCGCCGATCAGTTGCAGCTGTCGGAGCATGCCCAACGGATGACGCGCTTCGTCGTGGCCGACTCGGCCGACACGCTGCAAACCGGATACACCATGAGCCCGCCCCGACGATGAGCCCGTCGCGTTCCACCGCGAGTCCGTCAGAGATCCGACCCACTCGGCCTGACATGAGTGTGAGTGTCAGTTGCTGGTTGCGTGGTGGTTGCAGTTGATTTGTGGTGCTCGGTGCGGG
>JAYTNH010000058.1:0-1545 GCA_043748395.1 Ilumatobacteraceae bacterium
CCACCCCACTTAGAGTGCGAGGTGGAGCCGCATGGCCTCGTCGACGTCGCCAAGAAGTTCGTTGGGTACGAGGCCGACGCGAGTCCCGATCCGTTCGACGGCAACCGATCGGATCTGTTCGGCCTGGGCCTTGGAGTCGATGGCCAGGCCAGTTTCCTTCGCCGGGAGCAGAACTTGGAACGGGTACACGCGATCGATGTTCGATGTCACCGGAACGACCGTGACGACCCCGCGACCAAGGCGTTCGGCGGTGCTGTTGGCTCCGTCGTTGCTCACGATCACCGCCGGCCGCTGCTTGTTCGACTCGGCGCCACGCACCGGTTCGAGATCGACCAGTCGGATCTCACCGCGACGCATCAGCCCAGCCCGTCACCAGCGGTTGGCTCCCAGAGGGCGTTGGCGTCATCCGCCGACCAGCTCGCCCACGCATCCTCGTAGGCGGCACCAAGTTCCGATGCTCGAAGCAGACGGACGGCCTTGTGCAGGACCGCCGACCGCGAGGCGATGCCCTTGCTGTCGGCGTACGAATCGAGGAACTCGACGTCGTCGTCGGGGAGGCTCACGCTCACTTTCATACTTAGATGCTACTCCCGTTACTACTCCAGGAGCAATGCCTGCCCGGAGGACCGCTACTCGAGGATCGCCAGCTCGCGCACCCGCGCCAACAGCACATCGATCGCCGGCGCGTTCAAACCGCCCTGCGGGAAGATCACGTCGGCGTGCCGCTTGCTGGGTTCGATGAACTGCTCGTGGCAGGGCCGCACCGACTCGAGGTACTGCTCAATGATGCTGTCCTGCGTACGCCCGCGCTCGGCCACATCACGCTGCAACCGACGGATGAACCGCAAGTCGGCGTCGGTGTCGATGTACACCCTCAGATCGAACCGATCACGCAGCGTCGGTTCGTAGAGCACGAGGATGCCCTCCACCACCACGATGCGCGCCGGCGCCACCATGCGTACCTCGCCGCTGCGCCGGTGGTTGGTGTAGTCGTAGATCGGCACGGGCACAGTCGAACCGTGGGACAACGCGGCGAGATGGTCGTTCAGCAACTGCCAGTCGAACGCGTCCGGGTGGTCGTAGTTGGCGCGTGCTCGCTCCTCGAGCGGCTGGTCGTCATGCGACACGTAGTACGAGTCGAGCTTGATGAGCGCCAGCTTCTCGTCGCCCGCCAACTCTGCCAGTCGTTCGCCGACGGTGGTCTTCCCCGAGCAGGTGCCACCGGCGACACCGATCATGAACGGACGGGCAGCAGACATGAATGAGAACGCTAACCAACGCAGGGCTCGCGCCAGCCCCGAACACCTGTGCGATGCCCGGTTTCAGCGACGAATGTCGGGCAAGCTGGGGACCATCATGAAAGAGCACGACACGACCGAGCACGACGAAACCAGCGCGAGCGAGCCGCTCGGCGAACGCGAACTTGCCATCCTGCAGTTCGAGGCGACGTGGTTCACGCTCGACGAAGATCGCCACGATGCCATCCGCGCGCGTTTTGCGTGCTCCGTAGAGGGCTACAATCTCGAACTCAACCGGGTGATCGAT
>JAYTNH010000059.1:0-7214 GCA_043748395.1 Ilumatobacteraceae bacterium
GAGATGTACACCCAAGGTCAGCTCGACCTCGACGGCCTCGTCACCCGCACGTATCCGCTCGAAGGCATCAACGATGGCTACGCCGACATGAACGGCGGCAAGAACATCCGTGGCGTGCTGGTGTACGAGCACTGATGAAGAGTCGCGCCGCAGTGCTGCACGGCCTCAACGAGGCCTGGGTTGTCGAAGAGATCGACATCGACCCGCCCAAGGCGGGCGAGGTGTTGGTGCAATGGAAGGCCGCCGGGCTGTGTCACAGCGACGAACACTTGGTTACCGGCGACATGGTGCCGCCGGCCGAGATGCTCGCAGCGGTTGGCATGCCACCGTTCTTCCCCATCATCGGTGGGCACGAAGGCGCCGGCATCGTGGTCGAGGTCGGTCCAGGTGTTACGTCGGTGCAGCCGGGTGACCACGTGTCGGCCAGCTTCATCCCG
This sequence comes from Ilumatobacteraceae bacterium, assembly GCA_043748395.1. Classification (GTDB taxonomy): domain Bacteria; phylum Actinomycetota; class Acidimicrobiia; order Acidimicrobiales; family Ilumatobacteraceae; genus JAYTNH01. The sequence goes on from JAYTNH010000059.1 coordinate 438, forward strand.
TCGTGCGGTCGCTGTAGGTATTGCAGCACCGGACGCCAGAACCTGTGCGATGCGGGTGCTGGGGCGATGGTCGACGGCATGATCACCGATGGCACACCGCGCCACTTCCTGAACGGCAAGTCGGTGAAGCTCATGGCCAAGGTCGGCACGTTCAGCCAATACGCGTGCGTTGCCGAGGCGTCAGTCATCAAAGTCGACAACGACTATCCCCTCGAAGTGGTGGCCTTGGTCAGTTGTGGTGTCGCCACCGGATGGGGCTCGGCCACCAATCGCGCCGATGTCCGCCCGGGCGACACGGTGGTGGTGGTCGGTATCGGCGGCATCGGTATCAACGCCGTGCAGGGCGCCGCCATGGCCGGGGCCAAGCGGGTCATCGCCGTCGACCCTGTCGAGTTCAAGCGTGAGAAGGCGATGGAGTTCGGTGCCACGCACACGTTCGCCTCGATGGAAGAGGCCATGCCTGCCGTCAACGAACTGACGTGGGGTCAGATGGCCGACAAGGTCATCATGACGCCAGGTGTGATGTACGGCAATCTCATGCAACTCGGCACAGCGTTGGCCGGCAAGGGTGGCACCATCGTGGTCACCGCTGTCGCACCGATCTCGCAGACCGAGTCGTCGGTGAACCTGTTCGAGTTGGCGATGTGGAACAAGGAGATCAAGGGCACCATCTTCGGTTCACTCAACCCGCGACACGACATCCCGCGTTTGCTGTCGATGTATCGCGAGGGGCAGCTCAAGCTCGACGAGCTCATCACCCAGCGATACTCGCTCGACGACATCAACATCGGGTATGCAGCAATGCGCGACGGCCACAACATCCGTGGCGTCATCATCTATGACTGACATGCGCGCGCTCATGCAGCGCGTGCTCGCCAGGGTGGTCGGCCGCGAACGCGAGGTCGAACTGGTGGTGGCCGCATTGGCTGCCGATCGACATGTGCTGCTCGAAGGCCCTCCGGGCACGGGCAAGAGCACTCTGTTGCGTGCAGTTGCCGACGAGTTGGGCCTCGGCTTCGAGTTCGTTGAAGGGAACGCCGAGCTCACCCCAGCGCGGCTGGTTGGCCACTTCGACCCTGCCCGCGTTCTCAGCGATGGCTACGACCCCGACGTGTTCGTCGACGGTCCGCTCGTGTCGGCGATGCGCGACGGTTCATTGCTGTACGTCGAAGAGATCAACCGCATTCCTGAAGAGACGCTCAACGTGCTCATCACGGTGATGAGTGAGCGCGAACTGCATGTGCCGCGTCTTGGCAGGGTTGCCGCGACCGAGGGCTTCCGGCTCGTGGCCGCGATGAACCCGTTCGATGCCATCGGCACGGCCCGCATCAGCAGCGCGGTCTACGACCGAGTGTGTCGTCTATCGGTGGGCTATCAGAGCGCGGCCGACGAGGCCGCGATCGTCTCCAAGGCCTCCAACGATGCGGCCACCGCGCCGCCCGACTCGGCGTGGCTGGCCAAGGTGGTCGAGGTGGTGCGTCGCACGCGCACCCATCCCGATGTGCGCATCGGTTCGTCAGTGCGCGGCGCCATCGACGCCGCGTGCGTCGCCGTCTCGCTCGCCGAGCTGCGTGGATGTGCTGCCACCGATGCCACAGTGGGTCTCGACAGTGCCATTGTCGCGTTGTCGGGTCGCCTCCGCCTGCGCGAGGGCATTGCGCGAACGGCCGACGAGATCGTGACCGAACTGTGGCACGAGGTGTTCGATGCGCCCGAGCCGGGCGCCGAGGGTGACTCGGGCGGCGGGGGAAAAGTGAGCGCCCCGACGGGGGCCCTTCCAACCCGCTCGTCAAAGAGGGCGACGACGCCGACGACGAGGTAGCGCACAATCGGCGGCGAACCACATCGCGTCGAGAGTTGTCGCGCAATCCGAAGTTCGAGCAGATCTCACCCGAGGTGGGTGAACTCGACGAAGCAGCCGTCGAGGAAGCACTTCGCGACGACCCAGACGACACCATGGCGCTGTTGGCCGACCTCACCGGCGCCACCGACCCGGCGTTGCGCGAGCTGGCCCGGCGACTTGCCGGTCAGTTGTTTCTCGACCTCGGTCGTCGTGGCCCCGCACGACCCCGGGGTATCGGCACACTGCGCGAGTTGCCGTACGCGCCCGACCGTGGCGACATCGACATCGACGCCAGCCTCGAGGCCATCATCGAAGGACGCGCCGGGGGCCTCGACGTCGACCGACTGCGCGTGCGCGGATGGGTACGGCCGGGCACGGCACTATGCCTGCTCGTCGACCGCAGCGGTTCGATGGGAGGCAAGCCGCTGGCAACGGCTGCGGTCGCTGCCGCGGCCATCGCCAGTCGAGCGCCCGACGACTACAGCGTGCTCGCGTTCGGCAAGGACGTGGTGGTGGCCAAGAGCCAGGATTCGCCCAAGCCAGGCCACCTCGTGGTCACCGATGTGCTGTCGTTGCGCGGCCATGGAACCACCGACCTCGCCGGAGCACTCCGGGTTGCAGGCGAGCAACTCGGTCGCAGCAAGGCCGCGCGCAAGATCACGGTGGTGCTCAGCGATTGCAGGGCCACTGTCGACGGCGATCCCATCGCGGCGGCGGCGGCGTTGGACGAGGTGGTGGTCATCGCCCCCGAGAGCGATCACGACGAGGCGCAGGCGTTCGCGCGTAGCGTCGGCGCAGTGTTCGTGACCGTCAGCGGTCCGTCGGCCGTGGCCGATGCGCTCAGCCGGGGGCTCGAACGCGGCTGAACTGCTTCAGCTCAGCACTGCACATCTTTGGGCGGCACAAACCCCTTCACAAGGTCGGGCGGGTTGGTGTCGACCGGGGCATCGACAACGGTCGTATCCACGATGGTGGTGCTGCTCGTAGCTGTTGCCGCCACCGAGGTGGTGGTAACGCTGGGTGTGGAGCTACTGGTGGTCGTGGTGTCGAACACCTGGTCGGGGGCCGATGCCAGGCTGGCCTCGCCGCGGAAGATGGCCAGGATCGACTTCATGTTGTCGCCGCTGATTCGAGGCTGCAGCACATCTTGACCGCTGGTGAGAAGCCGGCTCACCTCGATTTGATAGGTGTTGATGTTGGTCGGGTCGACGTCGCGCAAAACGCCGACGAATGTGAGCAGATCGTCGATCGACAGCCCGGCATCGAGCACGACGTACTTCTGCGCTGTCTCGATGAGGCCGCGGGCCACCGAGGCGTTGAACACGCCCTTGTCGAGCGCGGCCTTCATCACTCGTCGCAAGAAGTCTTGCTGGCGAGAGATGCGGCTGAGGTCGCCGAACGGGTCTTGCACCCAATTGCCGCTCGCATCTTGGTACTGCAGGTGCCGACTGCGTGCATAGGCGAGCGCTTCGTCGCCGCTGAACGTGTGGCAGCCGGTCGTGAGGATCTCGAGATTCACGCGGGCGTCTTTGATGGGGTTTGCGAATGGCACCTTCACACCGCCAACCGAGTCGACGATGGTCTTGAATGCGCAGAAGTCGACCTGGATGTAGTGGTCGATCACGATGCCAAAGTTGTCGTAGATCGTCTGGGCGAGCAGTTGGTACTCGTTCTTCACATAGGCCGCATTGATTCGGTTCTTGCTACGCCCCGGAATCTTGACCCACAAGTCGCGAGGGAACGACAACACTGCTGCAGCCCGCTTGGCCGGATCGACCCGCATCACCATGATGGTGTCGCTGCGGTTACCGATGCGGTCGCGAGCCGGGTCGGCTGCCGACGCCCATCGCGAGTTGGGATCGATACAAGCGTTGTTGTCGGCGCCTGTGATGAGGAAGTTCAAAGCTGCTGGATCGGCAGGAGCGAACGTCTCGGCCGTTGTGGATTCGGTGGAGACAATGGGGCCGGTCTCGCTGGGAGCGGGTGCACCAGGGGCGGCCGAGGCGATGGTGGTTTGCACAGTGGCCTGATCGGTGGCGAGGAACGATTCGCGAATGTCCTTGGCCCACAAGAGCCCGACGGCCGCCGCGAAACAGGCGATGATCACCACGATGTTGAGGCCGAGCACAACCTTTTGGGCGGCGGTGTGGTGAGCACGAAATGCCACAGGGGTGGCGACTTCGTCAGGTGGGGTCTCAGATTCACTCGCCATGGCGGCGTCAGGTTATCGGCCGTCACCGCCGCACTGTGGTCGCCCTGCCCTGGGCCGGACTGCCGGCTGGTCTATGGGATGACGACCACTTTGGTGCCGTTCGGAGCAAACACCCACATGAGCATGGCGTCGAGGGTGGATTGCCGCACGCATCCACTCGACAGTGCAATGCCGAGTTGTGCTTCGGTCTGGAGCGGCCATCCGTCTTTGCGGGGGATCTCGTGGAACCCAATGTTGTCACCGTTCGGACCCTGGGTGAACCGCACCATCCAGCGCATGCACACGTTGGGATGGTCGATGTTGCAGGTGAACGTCGACCGGGAGTACACCGAGTAGACGCCGTAGTTGGGCTGGCTGAAGCGGCCGGACACCAGGTACGACCGCTCGACGTTGTTGGCGCCATCGACCATCCACACCCGCATGCTGCCCTTGGAGTACACGACTCGACGTCCCCAGTCGGAATCGAGCGGGGCTACATCGGGTGACCGTAGCGGCGCAACGTACGGTGGCTCGGTCGGCGGCGGCGGCAGCGTTGGCGTCAGCTGGGCAACCGCGCCACGCGATGCACCATCGAGCGAACTGGCCTCGCCGACGAGCGGCGTTGTGCTGGCCGCAGTGGTGGGCGGCGGATCGTCGCCGTGCGCGACCGGAGCGACCGCCACCGTGACCGTGAGCGTGAAGGCAGCCACGCTGAGCGTCGCCATCACCACACCGAGTCCGCGCCGCATGCCTGAGAGTGTAATGCGGTCTCAGCCAGGAGTCGAGGGGACAAGCTGCACGTCGCACCTCAGGCTGTCGGCCTGGGTCACGCGCAGGTCGGCGATCGAGCCGGCCTCGCGCAGATCGGGAGCCCCTGCAAGAATGGCCGCGTGCACGTCGGTGGGCGCGTGCACGACGAGTTGCGCGACCTCGGCTCGTTGGCTCACCTTGGCGTCGGTCTTGGCGCGCCGCACATGCGCGAGCACCTCGCTCACTGCCTCGAGCAACCCGATGTCGCCGCCACGCGAGCTCACTGTTGGCCATGGTGCCGAGTGCACCGACCCGGTTTGCCACCAGGCCCACACCTCGTCGGTGACGAACGGAATGAATGGGGCGAACAGGCGATGCAGTGTGCTGAGTGCCTCGCGCAGCGCCGCCAACGCCGAGGCAGCGCCGGCTTCGTCGATGCTGCCGTAGGCGCGACCCTTCACCAACTCGAGGTAGTCGTCACAGAACCACCAAAAGAACGCTTCGGTTCGTTCGAGCGCACGGGCGTAGTCGTACTCGGTGAGCGCCGCTGTCGCCTCGTCCACAACTGCATCGAGACGGGCGAGCATCGACAGGTCGATGGCGTTGGTGGGCTGCGCGCCTGTCGCAGGTTCGCCGAGTCCGAGTACGAACTTGGTGGCGTTGAGCAACTTCATGGCCAGCTTGCGGCCGATCTTCATCTGCCCTTCGTCGAACGCCGTATCGACACCGGGCCGGGCGCTGGCCGCCCAGTAGCGCACGCCGTCGCTTCCGTACTGCTCGAGCAGCGGCATGGGGGTGACGACGTTTCCGGTGCTCTTGCCCATCTTCTTGCGGTCTGGATCGAGGATGAACCCGCTGATCGCTGCGTTGCTCCACGGCGCCGAGTCGTGCTCGAAGTGGGCTCTCACCACGGTGGCGAACAGCCACGTGCGGATGATGTCGTGGGCCTGTGGGCGCATGTCCATGGGGAACACCCGGGCGAACAGGTCGGGATCGTCGAGCCACTGGCCGGCGATCTGTGGCGACAACGACGACGTTGCCCAGGTGTCCATCACGTCTGCGTCGCCCACGAATCCACCCGGCTGATTGCGTTGCGACTCGGTGTACCCGGCGGGCACATCGGTGCTCGGGTCGATCGGCAGCACCGCGTCGTCGGGGATGATGAGCTGGTCGAAGTCGGGGTCGCCGTGCTCGTCGACCACGTACCACAACGGGAACGGCACACCGAAGAAGCGTTGGCGGCTGATCAGCCAGTCGCCGTTGAGTCCTTCGACCCAGTTGGTGTAGCGGTGGCTCATGTGATGCGGGTGGAAGGCCACCTCGGCGCCGCGTGCGACGAACGTTTCGCGCAGGTCTGTCGAGCGGCCACCGTTACGGATGTACCACTGGCGGCTGGTCACGATCTCGAGCGGGCGGTCGCCCTTCTCATAGAACTTCACCGGGTGCGTGATGGGGCGGATGTCGCCGCGCAGCGCGCCTGATTCGCGCAGCTGTTCGACCACGGCGACCAGCGCCTGCTTCGAGTTCTTGCCGGCGATGAGTGCGTAGGCCGCGTGACCCTGCGCCGGCATCCACTCGGGATCGCCGACGATGAACCGTCCGTCGCGGCCGATGAGGGCGCGTGTGGGCAGCTGCAGCTCGCGCCACCACGTGACGTCGGTGGTGTCGCCGAACGTGCAGATCATCGCGATGCCGGTGCCCTTGTCGGGGTCGGCGAGGGTGTGCGCCACCACCGGCACTTCCACCCCGTACAGCGGCGTGATCACCGTGGTGCCGAACAGGGGCTGGTAACGCTTGTCGTCGGGGTGCGCAACCAGCGCGCAGCACGAAGCGATGAGCTCGGGCCGGGTCGTGTCGATCACGATGTCGCCAGCGGACGCGCTACCAGCCCGGGCGAACGCGATCTGGTGGTAGGCGCCGGGCTGCTCCTTGTCGACCAGTTCGGCCTGCGCGACAGCGGTGCGGAAGTCGATATCCCACAGCGTGGGCGCTT